>CAZENC010000129.1:1665-8299 GCA_964513115.1 uncultured Desulfobacteraceae bacterium
GTTCTCCGTATTTATCCGGATAAGTATCCGTTATCAGATGCCTTTCATCGGGCAAGAAAGACGGGTGCCCATCCTCGCTTAATAAACCCTCTCCAAAGGTCTGAATTTTGCCGGAAATATCATCGTACAGATAGTAGCCTGTGCCGCTTCCGCTCACCGTCGCATAGGCAAGCAACTGATTGTTGTCTTTCCAGCAATAGTGTGATACGTAACCACTATTGTTAAGTATTCGAAGCTCGTTGCCATTGATGCCGCAAGTAAATAACCTGATGTTTCTTTGTTTGTCTGCCAATTGCCAAATGTGAAAAAACATGAAGCGGTTGCCTGCCGGATTGAACAAAATATGGTTAAAATAGTGCTCCGCGCCATCCATGGTCTCATCAGGTTCCACCCCAACGATATCATTTACGGAAAAGAGCAACTTTTCCTCACCGGTCTGTATGTCAAGGCGCCAAATGCCATCCTTCGCCGGCGCCAAATCATCTGTCGAAATGTCCGGAAGCACATTATATCCGTAACCGGGGCGGATTCTTTGTAACCTGGAAAAATCAAGCGAAAGGCCCCATTTTCCATCACGGCTGACTGCGTAAATAGGACGATTAAGGGATTTTACGATCTTACCGCTATAAATATTCTGAATAACGCATCCATATTCACCATCAACAATAGTATTGTAGAGCACTGTTTGATCCCCGCTGTATGGATACCATTGCAGCCGGGAACCCTGCTGCCAACACCAGGTATTTGTCGAGCCTATTTCCCGGAACTCAGTGACATCTTGCCGCAAGTCAAAAAATCCGACCCGCAAATTATCCTCCGGTCCTGGTGTTTTCCGGATAAGCGGCGCTATCGTGGCAAGGAGCATTTTTTCATTATGACTGAACTGAGGAACTTCGTAATAGCCAAAAAAAACATGGCCATCAGGTTTAGAATAAATCTTTTCGGGAAGACACGGAAAACTGCGTCCCGGAGAATGTATAGCTCTTGTTATTCTGCAGATACGCCTTTGAGCAGCTTCTTTTAACAATGCCAGCTTAAAATATCTTTGTGGACTAAGAATCCTTTTTACTGTCTGCTTCATCCCAATCCTCTGTAATTGTTACATCTTGAATATGCGTCGCTTGCAGAATCTATTGACCAACTCCTTTTCCCTATCACCAAGACAGTTATTAATAGGAAACATGGCAACGTAGACAAATCCGCCCGCAGCAAGTGACAACAACAACCATAATAGAGAACTGCCGAGCCTGCCTACAATATATGTTGTCGCTGCGGCCGCTGACGTATTGATCATAATTTGCAGCAATTGCTTCCAGCATAAAGAAATGCCGGTATAATAACGGGCCATGAAAAACCAGAACAGGGTTTTTCCCATCAAAGCGGTGCCGGTGGCAAACGCTACCCCCAAAATCCCGTACTTCGGCATCAGCAGGACGGCCGCTGATATATTGTAGACTGCAAATACCTGCGCATAAAGCCGTGCCTGGACTTTTTCAATGGCTTGCAGCACTAAATCGCTGGGCAATTCTAACACTGCAAAGGCGTTGAAAGCCAGCAACATTAAAAAAATGGGGGTTGATTCGACGAATTTAGACTTAAAAACAAATACAAGGATCTCTTCCGCCTTGACTCCCACAAGGGCCAGCGCAGGAAACAGAAACACCGCTATGAACACAACCAGCGATCGAAACATCTTGTCCAACTCGAGCTTTTTCTCCTTTACGGAATAATAACGATGATAGAAGGCGGGCCGGATTACTGATTGAAGTAAATTCTGTGGCATCACAGAGAGCAACATATTGCTGGCACGCGACCCCAGAGCATAAATACCCAACATATTTGTAGTGCTCATGGCCGCCACCACCATATAATCCATTGTGTGGCTGAATAAAATCCCACCGGGAATGGTCGCGGCATTATATGCAGAAAACCTTAAAAACCGTTTCCGCTCAATTGGTTCTTTACTTCTGTGGTATTCCGCTTTTTTTGGTTCAAAGACTTGCTTCTTAAACAAAAACCAAATCAAAAAACAACCAACAGCATAGGCTACAATCTCGCCAGTAAATACTGATAGCAGTTTCCCCCCCATCAGCAACAGGCTGCTTATAGCCACAACTCTGATGATTTGACTGATCAGTTGGACCAATACCGCGTATTTATGGAGAAAGAGTGAGTTGAGAATTATTCGGAGAAAATCAATCTGAAACAGCAGGAAGGTGCCGACACAAAAAAACGCAAATTCTATTTGATATGTAGGAACGTTAAAAAAACCAGAAAATTTCGGAAATAAAAGTGCGGCTAACGTAAAAACCAAAAGACCAGAAATTGTACGGTAGCCAATGGAAAAGAAAAAAGTACGAAACAACAACCTTATTTTATTGAGTCTGGCATATTCGGCTAAAAAGCGCTGTAGTGACCCTGCAAAACCGAAATTAGTAAGAAAGCTGAATATTAGAATTGAACCAAAAAACAAATTATATACGCCATAATCGGCAACCGACAGATAACGAGCCATAACTATGGTCGTCAGCATTCCAATGATACGGGTGCCTATTTGTGCCGGCAATACATGAACTGAGCTTATTCGGGTGCTGTCAATGGTAGAGTTCATATTTAGATTTTCTGTGTAATGTCGGAAAATACTAAAAAACCGGAAGGCTTATAGGGTCTGGCAACTCTTAGGTTATTGCTTCATTAATGATTTGTAAATATCGTTCACCGACAGCTTTAGCGGTCAAATAATCATGGAATCGGGCCTGGCCATTTTGTGCATAGCGTTTCTGTAAATCTTGCGAAGCAATGAGTGTATTGATGGTCTGAGGCAGGTTCTGGTATCCGTCGACTACCATGGTATCTATTCCAGCTCGCAAAAAGCCGTCCAATGTGTGGGTAGCGATCAATGGCGTTCCGGTTCCCCAGCAATCGCCAATAAAACCCAAACCAGAGTCCGTTACAGGCGTGTATCCATATCCGGCTGAGCGGATAAGCTGAAGTGCTTCCGCTCTGGGGACTGACTTAATATATTTCACCCGTGACCCATATTTCGCAGAAAGTTTCTCAACCTGTTCAGCATAAGCACCAGGCCCGACTACTATGAAACGTTCCGTAGCCGTCTTATCCAAAATCAGCGGTATTGCCTTCACCAGTTCACCGGCATTTTTATATGCATCCAGGCTGCCAATATAGATTCCTGTTTTGGGATTCCTTTTAACTGAAATTCCATATCTATTTACTTCGCAACACCAAGGGACATAACGCACAATCGGACAGTGTTTCTCTATGTTGGGGATCAGACCCCGATCTCCAAAATATGAAAACATAATCGCTGAGCAACGACGCACCAACCAGCGCTGCCACATGCCGGCAAATAATTTATATGGACCGGGGACCATTTTGAGCAATAAGGTCCTACCGCGTACAGGGACACTGAATTTTTCCAAATTCAGGTACTCCATGAACATGACGAGCGGTAAACCAAAATACCGGCTAAGTCTGAGGGGAAGCCGGTAGTTAAACTCTCCAAACCCTACGATTACCTGGGGCTTAAAATTTTCCACCCTATCACGTACGAAGGGCCAGATTGCAGCATTTTGATGTATAATATCCTTAGAGCTTGGATAAGGGCGGTAGAATTCGGTACAGCGAATACGTTCAATTTCAGGCGCAGACACATCTCCCTTAAAAGAATTAGTCCGTCGAGAAGTAATCAGAAGAACTTCATGGTCCTGACTGCCCAGATATATTGGCCCACCAGATATCGAGTTGATCTCAGGTGAGCAAAAAGGGAATATAAATACTATTCGCATCTCAGAAAGTGTGACATGTTTTTGATGAATTGCTCGGCCCTGTGGATCCAGACACTTGCTGCTTCTTTTTGCTGACGCTGTGGCTCTGATACCCGTAAACACATGGACAACAGATACAACGGCGTCAACAACCAGAATGTATCGCAATCGATTAAACGGCGTTTTGCATAATCCAAAACTGCCTTAATGTAAAAATCCTGGTACCAGCCACTTCGCAATATGATCTTGGCGTATGACTCCTCAGGTGACATGCTAACGCCGAACACTTTCAAGTTCGAGGTTAAGAAGCGAAAACGCTTATCCGATCTGTCCATAGCCAAGTTGTTTTATCAATTCTCTGTCCCGAATCTGATTATTAATCTTGACCAGTTCAGGGTTTCGAAGGAAGGCATACTTTCGATCTGGATTGACGTCAGCTACCGCTTGGGCTATCCGGGCTTCATCAACCGGCATATTCAAAAATACCAGAAGATCCTTCATCACCGTCACTGGGTCTTCCAGGAGCGTCTCGTATCGAACGTGATGGATGTTATCACCAAAAATATCACTCCAAGAAAGCGCCTTGGTCACGTAATCCCCACAGAGCTCAAGCGCTTCCTGGATGTTCCCTGTTCTTGCAGAGAGCTGGTAATCGCACCTCAAAAGCAGATATTCCCTGATTCCCCACTTCCAATTCCTCTTTTTCCGCGCTTTATTCATTTCCTTCCCGTAACGATAACTTTCTGCGGAATCCATAGGATGACGGTATATATGAATGACCTTGCATTCGGGAAAGATTTCTTTCCAAACATCAATAGTAAAGGTATTTCTTGGGTCTTTCCACCCCCAGGGGAAGTCCAAATCTCTGATGTCTCGATATTTGAGAAAATGATGCCATCCAAGGTAATTGAGTCGTCTGGCACTCCTCAAATGCCGTTTGGCGACTCGGACAAAGTCAGCCCGGAACTCATTGTCGATAAACGTGAAGTTGTGGGGGTTGTCCCACGTCGCATTCGCGCAGCACAACATCCAATTATTCAGTCGGTAAAAAAACCATGATTCGTGATTGCCCCCCCTCTTGTCGATGCCTACAAACAGCCCCAGAGATTCCAAGAGCCTTGTCAACAAAGAAGTTCCAGATCTCCCCATACCGATTATAATTACTGGTGGCAAGCCCATTAGTTTGTCCTCATTTCGTGACACCCATAGTACAGTAATATAATAGGGATCAACCCTATATTCCCCTGTCCAGAAAAAAAACGAAAAAAGCATGAAATCGGCAAGTTAAAAAAATTGCTCTGATTTTTGACAAACCTATCCTTTAACTCCAGGAGAAACTTTGAATTGGGTTTTTTGGCGAGTCTCTCACTACAAATCCTTCTTTTAGCTCAGGATAAATTTACCTTGTAGCCAATCGTTACCAATATCCGGCATGCTACACGTAGACAGTCACAAATAATCCCTTATCCAGGTTACAAGATTCATTGAGAGGCCCTGTTGTATTGTCTCCCCCGAGGTCCTTCATGGCCTCAACGTGCGTGCTCGGGCTCTCTCACCGAAAATAAATTTTTGCGCCCATTTTGATAAAGCGGCATTATCTTTTATTCCTGAAAATTCTGTTTTAGATAGAGTAATTGAACTCAAGTAATTCAGAATGCATAATTTCATTTATTATCAATAGATGCTTAGAATCGATAGTCTCAGTAAATTTGTAGTTTTGACTTTTGATTTTATTAAGAATATTATATTGATATCTTTTAGGGTTTATCGTAAGGAATTGAAAAATCTCTTCTAAATATTTCTTTGGTTCTTCGCAAAATTTTTCATACTGTATTTCATAAAATCTATCATTATTTAAGTGAAGAGAATTCCTTTGTTTTTTTACTTCTTGAATATTCAATACCCAAAACTCTGATAGCCTATTATACAGATCTTCAATGGGAATATTATAGCCTTTGCTGACATTATTTTTTGATACATTTCTATTTATAATTGAATTCACTACAGCTCGGCCATCTCGTATAATATAAATATATAACGCATTTGGAAACATTTCACTGATCAGATGCAATCTTAATGTATTTTTGGGGCACTTATTAAGAAAAATTTTCTTATTCTGTAATCGTTTTGTCAGCTCAAAAGTAGTCTTAATCTCATTTTTCATTCTATTAGTCTTGAATTTAACCCATCTTTCCAAGTCATGATGCCAATCCACCCAGTGGGGACGATCAAATCTTATATATTTATCCCAAACTTCATTTGCCTCTGAATATGATGCAACATCTTTATGCATACCAATTAATGTATTTAACATTGTTGTCCCACTGCGAGGACAACCGATGAGAAAAACATATGGCTTTTCACCAGAAGACAATAAACTGGGTAAAAAAGATGCTATATGAAAAGAGAGTGAATTACACAACCTTCTCCGAACTCGTTTTATTAGATTCTCTTTTATTTCCATGTGGGTTTTGTTTTGGGGAGTATTATACCTGTCCCCAACAGAAACGGGTTTTGAGTTAGCAATTCTGCAATGAGATCTTGTAAAATTCCCGATACCATTCCACAAAGTTGTGAATCCCGGTTTCAATTGGTGTATTTGGCCGAAAATTCACTTCTTTCACCAGATCATCCACATCCGCGCACGTAGCGGTTATATCCCCTTTTTGCATGGGCAGAAAGTTTTTTTGGCCTTTTTGCCGATGCATTGTTTCAGCGTCTCAATATAATGCATCAAATCCACGGAGGCATTGTTTCCGATATTGTACAGCCGATAGGGGCAATAACTGGTGGCGGCATCCGGTTCTTTGCCGTTCCAGTCGGGGGCAGGGTCAGGTATTTTGTGAATG
>CAZENC010000130.1:0-8246 GCA_964513115.1 uncultured Desulfobacteraceae bacterium
AAATTTTTTATTGCAGTGTTATATCATTCATGACATATTAATATATTTGGGTGATTCACAGCAGGTGTTTGGTTGAAAAAATGGAATCCTTTTTCAAGGTAAAAAAATCAGAGGAAGTCCTTAAAATCCTCGACCAGTTCGGCCCGTCAAAAGAGGAACAGATACCCTTAGAACAGGGCCTGGGCCGAGTGCTGGCTCAAGACCTGATTGCACCCGAAAATCTGCCGGGATTTTTCAGGTCTACAATGGACGGTTATGCTGTACGGGCAAAAGGTACATTCGGCGCCAGCGAAAGCATCCCGGCACTGTTCGACGTATCAGGGGAAGTTCTCATGGGTCAGGTCCCCAAGATGGTAGTGGGTCAAGGTCAGGCCGTAAAAATTTCCACCGGAGGGATGTTACCGGAAGGGGCTGACGGCGTGGTTATGATAGAATACTGCCATCTTCTGGACGAAAAGACCCTTGAAATAAACCGGGCCATATCCCCCCTGGAAAATGTCATCCAGCCCTCAGATGATTTCGGGCAGGGGGCCGTGGTCTTTAAGAAGGGCCGCATATTACGCACCCAGGATCTGGGTTTGATGGCCGGGTTCGGTCAATCAGAGATTACTGTTTACAAAAAACCTGAAGTTGGCATCATATCCACGGGCGACGAAATCGTGCCTATTGACGAAAATCCATCGCCTGGCCAGGTCAGGGACATAAACCGTTATACCCTCAGTGCGTTCTGTCGCCGGCTCGGGGCAAAACCTTTATATCTTGGGCTGTGCCCCGACGATTTTGAGAAAATGAGAGACATGGTTGAAAAGGCACTTGCCCGGGCGGATACGGTCTGGCTATCCGGAGGAAGTTCCGTAGGGACGAGGGACCTCACGCTCAGGGTCTTTGAAACGCTACCGGATTTTGAACTGCTCGTTCACGGTATATCCATAAGTCCGGGAAAACCGACAATAATCGGCAAATCCGGTTCCAAACCAGTCATCGGCCTGCCGGGACATGTGGCTTCTGCCCTTGTTGTAGCCGAGGTGTTTTTGACCCGGCTTGTTTCCAGACTTTCAGGTCGTATGGATTTTCGTATTGGGTTGCAAACCCTGGTCGAGGCGGAGCTGAGCAGGAACGTCGAGTCAGCCAGCGGCAGGGACGACTACATTCGCGTCAAACTGACTGAAAAAGGAGACAACCTGATTGCCGAGCCGATCTTTGGAAAATCAGGGCTCCTTTCCACCATGGTGGAGGCCGATGGACTGATCCGGGTGGATATGAATACAGAAGGCCTTTATCAGGGACAAAAGATAAAGGTTCTTCTTTTCGATGCAGCAAATGGGGGCATCCAATGAAACGGCAGGTCTTTCTTTCCATGAAGCCCCTTGAGGAGGCAAGGGAATTGTTCTTCTCCCGGATCGGGTACGACCACCGAACTGAAATAGAAACGATTAAGACCGAGGATGCCTTGGGTCGAATTACGGCTGAACCGGTATTCGCAAAACGTTCAGCGCCGTCTTTTCATTCGGCTGCCATGGACGGTATCGCTGTCCGGGCAGAACAGACCTACGGAACCACTGAACGCCATCCCAAGACATTAAAAATCGGCCAGGATGCCGTCTGGATCAACACGGGTCAGCCAATGCCCAAGGAATTTGATTCGGTTATTATGGTGGAAAAAATCCATCAACTGGATGATGAAACCCTGGAAATTCGCTCTCCGGCCTATCCCTGGCAAAATGTCCGCAAGGTGGGAGAAGATATCGTGGCAACCCAGTTGCTTCTTCCCCAAAACCACAGCATTCGCCCTTATGATACCGGCGCACTCATAAGCGCCGGTGCATTTTCCGTAAAGGTCTATAAAAGACCCCTGGTGGCAATTATCCCCACCGGCTCAGAGCTTGTCCATTATAAAGACCTTAAGGAGACGCAACCCTTGAAGGAAAATGAGATCATCGAATACAACTCGGTGATCCTTGCCGGACTTGTGCGCGAGTCGGGAGGTATTCCGGTCATTTATGACATCGTACCGGATGTTGAGGAACAGATACTTGAGACCATGAGGAAGGCCGTTGAGTCTGATGCGCATGTAGTCTTAATAAACGCCGGATCTTCGGCAGGAAGCAAGGACTATACGGCACACCTGATCTCTCAGCTTGGTGAGGTCCTTGTCCATGGCGTTGCCATGATGCCTGGCAAACCGACAATTCTGGGCGTGGTAAACGATAAAGCTGTTGTGGGAAATCCCGGTTATGCAGTCTCTTCAACACTGTCTTTTGAACAGTTTGTGAGACCCTTACTGCATAGCCTTCAGGGTTACAATCCTTCTAAACCCGAAACCATTATTGTCCACCCAACACGGGATATCCCATCCAAGCTGGGAATAGAGGAATTCTTGCGGGTCAACATAGGCAAAGTCGGTCAGAAGTATGTTGCAACTCCGCTGGCAAGGGCTGCAGGGTCTATCACTACCCTCACAAGGGCTGAGGGTATTATGCGCATCCCCGCACTTTCAGAGGGCATCTCCCAGGATGAGGAAGTTGAGGCGGAGCTCCTGGTAAGCAAAACGGAGCTTTTGAATACCGTGGTAATTATCGGCAGCCATGACATTACTCTTGATATCTTAGCGGACGAGATAAGGCGTAAGTCGCCGGATATCCGTATCTCTTCAGGCAATGTGGGTAGCCTCGGAGGACTGATTGCTCTCAGAAAAGGGACGTGTCACCTGGCAGGCTCACATCTTCTGGACACTGAGACAGGCCAATATAATATTTCCTACATCAAGAGGTACCTGAAAGGAGTAAAAGTGAGTGTCTTCCATCTGGTATTGAGGGACCAGGGATTGATAGTTGCCAAGGGCAATCCGGAAGGAATTAAAGGGCTGGAAGACCTGACAAGGGACGGAATCAAATTTGTAAATCGTCAGCCAGGCTCCGGGACCCGGGTCCTTTTTGATTACAAAATAAATCAACTGGGAATCAAATCCGATTCCATTACCGGATATGACCATGATGAATTTACCCATATGGCCGTGGCGGTGGATGTCCTAAGCGGCGCGGCCGACTGTGGTATGGGCATATATGCGGCGGCCAAGGCATTGGACCTTGACTTTATTTCCATGGTTAGGGAACAGTACGACCTGGTTATTCCGAGTGCTATTTTGCATCAACCGGGGATTCAGGCGGTGTTGGAGACGATAAGTTCCCGGCATTTCCGGGAACGGGTGAAATCCCTGGGAGGATACGACCCCTCAAAAAGCGGCCAACTATGGATGGAGGTGGAGGGAAATGGAGACAGGATCGTTTAAACTCAGATCAAGGCAATGGATCGTGGATGAGCACAACCGGATAATCATCGGTGAGGGGAGAAGAGATATCCTTGGACATATACAAAAAACAGGTTCCATAAACAAGACTGCAAAGATAATGAAAATGTCCTACAAGGGCGTCTGGAGCAAAATCAAGGCAACCGAAAAGTATTTAAATTTTAGAATAGTTCATACAGACAGGAAGGAAGGCTCACATCTAACGCGTGAGGGCAAAGAACTCCTTAATAAATACAATGTCTTAAAGGAAAAATGTCTCGAGGAAGACAATAGAATCTTTAGAAACATATTCTCTGAAAAAAAAGTTGAGGATTAATATATATAAACGCAAAGGAAACGTTTTATGATGTCAACAGAAAACAATATACCCCCTATTATCTCTGTTGTTGGTGCCTCCGGCTCAGGGAAAACCACTTTCCTTGAAAAACTGATCCCCGAATTCATCAGGCGAGGCCTAAAAGTCGGAACCGTCAAACATTACCCACATAAATTTGAACTGGATCGGCAAGGCAAAGACAGCTGGAGGCATAAGCAGGCAGGAGCTGCAACCGCAATTCTTTCATCCCCTTCTCATATCGGCATGGTTATGGATGTGGACCACGACCACCATCCTGACGAACTGACACCGCTTTTAAGTAGCGTTGACATCATCTTGACCGAAGGATATAAGAATTCTGAAACGCCCAAATTAGAGGTTTTTAGACCCGAAATCTGCAGTAAACCCATTCTAAAGGATGATAAAAATCTACTGGCCCTGGTAAGCGATACACCGTTTGATCTTGATTTCCCACGATTTTCAACGGATGATGTAGTGGGGCTTGCCGATTTTTTAATAGAGCGTTTTGAATTGAACAAATGATGAGCCCGTACCCCGAATGAAAGCCGAAATATTTTAGTAAGATAACATGAAACTGAAGCTCCCTTTCAAGATTTTTTGAAAATTCATTTAAATCCTGATATCCTATTACAATCTTTTCCTATGAGGTCATTATGATAAATATCCCTTTCATTGCTCAAATTCCGGCCGGTATCTCACTGGGAAGTGCATTTGGTCACGATATCATCCAGATGATCATCCACGCTGGAGTTATGGTAAAATTTGTGCTGCTGATCCTCTTGCTGTTTTCGATTATCTCCTGGGCCATTATTTTCGTTAAATTCAGACTACTAGGTAAGGCAAGAAGGGAGACCAAATACTTTCTTGAACTGTTCTGGGAAGAGAAGGAATTCAAAAAGATTTACTCTGAATGTGAGGATCTGAGGTTCAGCCCAATTGCACGTCTTTTCAGTGCCGGGTATACTGAATTCACCAGGATTCGAAGAATTCAGTCATCCATGGTATCCCAAGAAGGCCAGAATCCGGCAGGAATTCAGGACCATTTACGGTCACAACAGGCTATTATGGAAAACCTTACGAGATCGCTGAAAAAAGGGACCATTGACCAGGCAAACAGGCTTGAGCGGGCCGTAAGCTTTCTTGCCACTACCGGGAATACAGCGCCTTTTATAGGCCTTTTCGGTACGGTTTGGGGAATCATGGAATCTTTCCGGAGTATAGGACTGAAGGGTTCTGCAAACCTGGCGGTCGTTGCGCCTGGGATCTCAGAAGCTCTTATTGCCACGGCCGCCGGCTTGGCAGCAGCCATCCCTGCAGTTGTGGCATTTAACTATTTCACCCATAGAATATCGGCCGTCAGGGCGGAAATGGATATATTTACCACTGATTTTTTGAGCATGGTGGAAAGACAGTTCGTTAAACAAAACATGATCAACAAACCACGTACGTAAATTGAGCATGAATCAGGATAACAACAACAGGACATTTATGTCGGATATCAACGTCACGCCTCTCGTGGACGTGATGCTGGTACTCCTAATCATTTTTATGGTGACCGCCCCAATGATGATGCAGGGCGTTGAGGTCAATCTACCAAAGACCACCACAAAGCATATCAAAACCCGAGAAGATCCTTTGTTGCTAACGGTAAACAAGGAAAGAGAAATATTCTTGGAAAGACATAAGATCAACCTCGAAGGCCTAGATACGAAAATCAAGAAGATATTTGAAAACCGGAGGGAAAAGGAAGTCCTTTTGAGAGCGGACAAAGATGTGCCTTACGGATTCGTCATTAAAGTGATTGCCAATGTCAAGCGGGCAGGGATCGACAAATTGGGCATGGTCACTGAACCCTTGGACTAAACAATTGGACGCCTTGACGATTGAATATAATCCAAATAATATGATGGAACCGAAATGGGGCAAAATGCTTGTCATTTCCTTTTTCTTCCATCTTGCGATCTTTTCCATAATTCTGTTTGTGCCTCAGGACATCCCCACCAGAAGAATTGGCACAGCAATTTATGAAGTCAATCTGGTGGAAATGCCAAAGGGAGATCGGACAAATGTGGAGGCACATTCCAAGGCAACGGCTGCAAAAAAAGTATCCGCTTCAAAAAAACCAGCTCCGGCCAAGCGAATCAGCAGGCCGGAAAAAAAAGCAAAGCCTATTGTTGTAGCAAAACGGACTGTCAAGACGAAAAGGCTGAAGCCCAAAAAAGCTGAGGTAGCTTCCGCCAAGCTAATAGACCAGGCCCTCTCAAAGATCGAGAAGAGAGTTCAGCAAGAAGAAAAAGACCAGGAGCAAAAGGAACATATTGAACAGGCAATCTCAAACCTTGAGACCAAATTCAAGGGTGACACCGGGAAGGGTTTTCCCGGCGGTTTTGCAGATCCTGGCATTAACTTCAGCATCTACCAGATGGAAGTTAGGGAAAAAATCAAGAGCAACTGGTCCTTTCCGTCCGCCCACCTTGACTCTAAGACAAAGAAAGATCTTGAGGCCGTCGTGGTAGTAAAGGTAAAAAGCAATGGAACAATTCTGGAATCCTGGATTAAAAAACGCTCGTCCAGTGTCATATTCGATCAAACTGTCATAAAGGCTATTGAACGCTCAGATCCTCTACCGCCCTTTCCTGAAGGCTACAGAAAGACACATGATGAAATTGAATTTACCTTCAATCTGAGTGATCTGGAAGACGAATAAATTACTGGAGGTCTTAGGTCTATGCATATTAAACACAGGTTCTATTTTCACTCTGCGGGCAGCAGCTTTCCATATTGTTGGCTTATAATTCTAATTCTCAGCTTTTTTATCCTTCCTGGGCAAAGTCTCGCCAGGATCTATATAGACATCAATGCCCCTTCAATAAGGAAATTCAATATTGCTATTCCGGATTTCATTAATCTGGACAAAAACAAGAGACACCCGGAACTGTCTACAAAACTGCCCGGAGTTATTTCCAATGACCTTTCTCTCAGCGGATATTTCAGCCCTATGGACAAAGAGGCTTTTTTACAGGAAAAGAACATCCCTCTCAGGCTGGAGAATATCAACTTCAAGGACTGGTCTGTTATCGGTGCCGAACTCCTTTTGACCGGGGGGTTCACCTGTCTCGGCAAGAGCCTGGAAATGGAGATAAGGCTGTTCGATGTGTTTTCGGGTCGCCAGATTCTCGGAAAAAGAGTTTTAGGAGACATAAAGGATTACCGCTATTTGATGCACCGCATTGGAAATGAGATCATCAGGGAATTGACCGGACAGGAAGGCATATTTCTGACCCGGCTGTCCTTTGTTGGGAACGCTTCGGGTCATAAGGAGATCTACGTATCCGACTATGACGGACATAATGTGAGGCAAATAACAAAGGATAATAATATCGCCCTTCTGCCGAGATGGTCTCCAGACGGCATAAAGATCATGTTTAATTCATACAAAGACGGCGGGCCCATGCTTTACATGAAGGATATCTCGTCAGGCGCGCTGAAGCGGATTTCATCAAGATCCGGATTAAACATTGGTGCGTGCTGGTCTCCCGACGGAAAAAAACTGGCACTGACACTGAGCCAGAAAGGCAACCCTGATATATTTACAATCGATCTAGACGGTAAAATTATAAAACAACTGACCGATCACTGGAGTATTGATGTCTCCCCTGCCTTTTCCCCGGAAGGCAAAAGGATTGCCTTTGTCTCAAACCGATCCGGATCTCCCCAGATCTATGTTCAGAATCTGGATAGCGGTAGAGAGGAAAGGTTGACATTCGAAGGTAAATACATTACCTCTCCGGCCTGGTCTTCACGCGACCGAATTGCCTTTGTATCCATGGAAGATGGAAATTTTGATATCTATGCCATTAACCCTGATGGAGGTCAGTTGCGAAGATTAACGGAAGGCCAGGGGAACAATGAAGATCCCTGCTGGTCTCCAGATGGCAGGTATATCGCATTCAGTTCAAACCGGACGGGACGTTACCATTTATATATAATGACTGCGAATGGACAGAACCAGAGAAGAGTTACATTTGATAGAGGAGATCAGACCGCCCCGTCCTGGGCACCTTGATGATTTTCTTTTTTCTTTGGTTATTTCGTTTTTTGATCCCAAAAAAATAACAGTGAAGAATCTAAACCCTTGAAATTATGAATTGGAAGTGTTAAAAGGAGTAATTCGAAATTAGTTTAACTGTTTTCTCTTGCAAAAGATGCCTTTTTGAGCGTAAATAGCAATGGACCCCTGAACTGTTAACCAAAATTTAAATGGTATATCCGTTAGGTTTCATTATTGTTCGTTTGGTGTAAACCCAAGAATTCAGGAGGTAAAGGGAATATGAAAAGGAAAATGATGACAGGCTTGATTATCTTGGCTTTTGTTTGCTCGTCACCCCTGTTAATGACATCCTGCTCGAAAAAAGCGGTTAAGTCATGGGCTGACAAGGCCTTCACCCGACCGACAAGCATGCAAAAAGCTGAGGCCCCTGCTGAGGCCCCTGCTGAGGCGCCCGGGCGCACAGCGAGGATGCAGGAACTTGAAAAAGCCAAAAGGATTGCTGAGGAGATGCGCGTATTTGAAACCACCAATATCTACTTTGATTTTGACAA
>CAZENC010000131.1:0-8245 GCA_964513115.1 uncultured Desulfobacteraceae bacterium
GCCCGATATTTTTAAAGACTGCGGTTCTAAGGGAGTGCATTATGCTGTTGTTACTTCCGGCGGGTTCCGTGAAATGGGTGAGCACGGCAGGGAACTGGAAATGCAAATACTTGAGCTTGCCCGTCGTTATCAAATCAGGTTTACCGGTCCTAACTGCCTGGGTATTTTAAATCCCCTCCACCGCCTCAACATCACCATGTTTTCGTATAAACAGCCTCCCGGAACCATGGGCCTGGCTTCCCAAAGCGGCACCTACATCACCCAGGTGCTCAAATACCTTGAAAAACGGGGGGTTGGTTACAGCCGCGCACTCAGCATCGGGAACAAGGCGGATATTGACCTTGTTGACTGTCTGGAATATCTCGGAGATGATGATGAAACCAGGGCTATCGCCCTGTATATAGAAGGACTGAAAAGACCACGGAAGTTTCTGGAGACCGCCATGAAAGTCAGTAGGACAAAGCCTTTAGTTGCCCTTTACGTGGGAGGAACTGATGCAGGGGCCCGTTCCTCGGCCAGCCATACCGGCGCAATCTGTGCGCCCGCAAAACTTTACAGCGATATGTTCCGCCAGGCCGGTATCATCGAAGCTCGGTCAGTTGAGGATCTCTACCAGTGGACCTGGGCCCTTGCAAACCAACCCGTTCCGCGCTCTAACCGCATTGCCATTTTGACTCATTCCGGCGGGCCTGCAACCTCAATCGCCGACGCCTGCAACAAAAACGGACTACATGTACCACGATTCTCACCCAGGACTCTCGATGCCATTAAGCCGCTAGTGCCTCCTACAGCCTCCATTGATAATCCCGTGGACCTAACCTTTAGCACTGAACCATCCCTCATGGCACAGATCCTGCCTCCAATTATCCTGGAAGATCCCAATATTGACGCCCTAATCATTCATGGCCTGATGGTAACATCATGGATGTCGGATATCAAAGAAGCTGCCGGCGATCTCATTGAAGATATTCCGATTGAACAGATCAACAAAATGGTTGAAGGGCAGATACAGGAACTCTCCAGGCTTCCTCATAAATACAGTAAACCAATCATCTGTTCCTCATTTTTGGATTCGGATATAGAGGTAACAACCCGCAAATTGCATCAATTCAGAATTCCCGCTTATGACGGCCCGGAAAAGGCCGTAACCGCAATGTCGGCGATGGTCCGGTATAGGGGGATATTAGGATAGGATCATCCAGCCAGTCTCAAAAAAATGGTTACGAGACCGAGATAGATGAGGAGGCTTAAAATATCATTCAAAGTGGTAACAAACGGTCCGGTAGCTATGGCCGGGTCAATATTCAATCTCTTCAGGACCAGAGGCACCGCAGCGCCTATGAAACCCGAGTTCAATACGATAAGAACCAATGATATGGCGACAACGGATCCCATTCGATAGTCGGATATCCAGAAACCCACGATCAACCCCAGCAGGATTCCGCAAATGATCCCGTTTACAAAAGCAACCTTCATTTCCACCCAGAGCCGCTTCCCAACGTTCACAAGACTTATATCACCGGTAGCCATTCCTCTCACAGCTACCGTAGCCGCCTGGGTGCCTGTATTTCCCCCCATTGCCATAATGACAGGGAAAAAAAAGGCCAGGGCCAAAACCTTTTCCAGAGATGATTCGAACTGATTGATTACCACTGCTGCGAGTATGCCTCCCATGAGACCTGCAATGAGCCATGGCAACCGGGCCCTGGATATTTTCAAAGGTGATTCTTCCGTAATTTCCTGATTAATAACACCCGCCATCAGGGAGATATCTTCGTCCACCTCTTCCTCGAGGACATCAATTATGTCATCATGCGTGATGCGTCCTACAAGACGGTATCGTTCATCCACCACAGGTATTGATACCAGGTTATACTTTTTTACAAGACGGGCAACCTCTTCCTGGTCCGTATTTGTCTGGGCTGAAATCACTTCCGTATACATGATTTCACTAATTTTTCGTTCTGGAGATTCCAATAACAGATCCTTTAGGGATACCAGTCCCGCAAGTCTTTCGAAATCATCTACAACCCAGATATAATAAAGATTTTCCACCTCCTCCCTTTTCCCCCGAATCGTTTCAATAGCATCTCTCACAGTGGCATCGGCCCTGATAGCAATAAACTCCAGGGCCATAATACCGCCGGCACTGTCCTCCTCATAAGGAAGAAGTTTTCCCAGTTCTTCGGAAACATCATCCCCAACCGTTTTGATGACCTCTCTTGCCCGCTCAGCCGGTAGATCACCAACAAGGTCGGCAGCATCATCTGAATCAAGTTCCTCGACAATCTCAGAGATGGCTTCGTTATCGAGACCGCTTATAATACTTTCCTGTACGGGAGGCTCGATTTCCACCAGGACCTCTCCGGCACCTTCCGGTTCCAAGATTTTGAAGATGAAGAGACGTTCTTCAGGTTCCAGATGCTCTATGAGGTCTGCAAGGTCTGCAGGTCGCATCTTGTCGATATAATTCTCCAACAACGGGCGTTCATCCTGCCTGATGTAATTCTTGACCTCTTCAATGATTTTTTCGTTTATTATTTCGGTTTTAAAAAATGCCAAAGTGTGTCACCATTCCTTATCGCAATTCCTCGAGCTTCTTAAGAACAATCTTTTTCAAGCCGGACCGGCCTTTTACAAGCTTGTCTATCTCTTCTAATGGGACTTCCGCCCTTGCAGCACTCTTGTGTCCCCCGGCAGAACCTCCCCAGGAACCGAATAATTCTTTTGCGATCTTGCCCGCATTGCCTCTAAAGCCGGCATTTCTCAGGATAATGATCAGTTTTCCGTTATAAACGCCGCTGGCAATGCTCCAAGTAGCTTCGGCCAGCCTCATGAAAAAATCAGCAATGATAACCAGGATATCTGGGTTTTCTATATCTCCCATGTGAACAAAAGCGATATCCTTCAGAAATGTCAGTCGATCCATTGCCCTCACATAACTTTCCAAGGTATGCACAGTTATTTCCGAAGACTCGATTTTTTTAATGATGTTCGTATTAGCATATTTATAAAGATACCTGAAGGCATTAATATCATTTGGCGTTGATTCCCTTACAAAATTATTTGTATCAGTCTTGATTCCATAAAAAAGTGCGGTAGCGAGTTTCGGGGAAGGCCTGATCTTGGCAGCCCTGAGATACTCAACCATAATTGTCGAATTGGCTCCGTAATTTTCCTTGATATCGACGAAACCGGCCTCTGATAAGGGACCCAGCGGGTGATGATCTATGATAATATCGAACTTCTGATCCCTGGACTGCTCATGATGGTGTGGCTGCGAATCCACTATGGCCCACTTTGTAATTCTTTTCGGCTTCCTCCTTCGCAGCGGTTTTTGATCAATTCTAAGAAGCCTGACAAAAGCCAGGTTATCTTCACGTTGAATTGGATTGATGTGATAAATCGAAGTCTTACGCACCTTCCTCCAGAACATCCTTTTGAGAGCCATAGCGCTTGCCATGGCATCAGGGTCTGCATCTATAAGAACGCCCAGGTAATCTTCAGGGCTTACAACCTCCCAGAGACGTTTGCACTTCTCCATAAAGGTGGTAGACTTCGAAAAAGGATGATCCATCACGGAGTTCATACCAGACTTCTCCTTAACTCATCGCACCGCTTTTCAATGTCAGGGGCCAGCATTATATCGGAAATCACAGCCGCCCTGTGGCACCCTGCCTCCACCAGCGATCCGATAGTATCTTTCCCGATTCCCCCGATGGCTACGTAAGGTATTGGACACACGTGTTTCATCCTCGAAAGGAAATCGAGACCAATCAACGGCTCCCTGTCTGATTTAGTGGCGGTTTCGAAAACAGGCCCTATCCCGATATAATCCGCACCCTCCTCTATAGCCATTTCAACTTGTTCAAGTGAGTGGGTTGAAATGCCGATAATCTTTTTTTCCATAAGCGGCCGCGCAAATCGGATTGGTATGTCTTCCTGTCCGAGATGAACCCCATCCGCATCCAGAATAATAGCAAGATCAATGTCGTCGTTCACTATGAAAAGGACGCCCTCACTTTTGGTCAGTTCCCTGAGTTTCATACCCAGTTCCAACTTCGCCCTCCGGCTCATATCTTTTTCCCTGAGCTGAATAACATCTGCACCACCCCTGATCTGGGCGGAAACGATCTCTATAGGATCTCTGCCCTTCAAAAAACTGCCGGGAGAAAAACAGTAGAGGTGAATATTTGTTAAGGCGGAACGCGGAATTCTCTCTGTTTGTGTCTTTCCGCCTTCTCCGTTTCCGCTCCCGCCCTTCATTAACCTACCCCTTTAATTCGGCAATCAAGATCTCGGCGACTTTCTTGCCTGATCGTAACATCCCCCCGAAAATAGGTCCCATCCTGGGGCCGCCAAAGACATTGTTTGCGGCCATGCCTGTTACATACAGTCCGGGAAAAACCTCACCCGTATTTGCCAGGGTAAACTGTTCTCCCTTCTCCGCCCAGAGGGACATCTCTCCGACAACGTCGCCTGTCTTGGTATTCAGTTTGACATCCATCTTGCGGGCCACGGTCCGGCAAATATCCGCCGGATGGCCTGTTCCGTCCACGACAAAACTTGCCTTGACACTGAGGGGGTCCACGAACAAACCCAATTTTTCAACCGGTGACCAGTTAATAACAACCCCTGAGACCTTCGAATGTCCTTCCTCTTCTCTGAAAAGGACATCCGTTACCTTTACAAGATTAAAGATTGGCACCCCTGCCTTGACACACACTGAAATAATCGTGGAGGCAGCTTCTACACTGTCCATTGTGTAATAGCCACTGCCTTTTTTCTGAAAAGAAATTCCGAGATCCTCTATTACAGGGACAGCGTCTTCCTGGATAACTATTTCGTTAAACATCATTCCGCCGGCCCACATTCCCCCTCCAGGAGCCAGCTTTGCCTCAAAAATAGCAGCTTTGAAGCCTGCGTTTCCCAGGTAATATCCTGCCACAATATTGGACGGCCCTGCTCCGACAAGAGCGACATCCACCTCCAAATTGGCAAGTAATTTATCCTTGAAAGACTCTAAAATAGATTTTGAAATTGCCACATCGTCTAATTGCATTCACATCCCTCCCAATTCTTATTTTGCCTGCGTTTCAAATCTCCTCAGTAATATGAGATCACAGGCAGCTAAAATATTTCTGAAAGTCCACCTTAAAAGCGCTTCATCCTTTCAGTTATCTGTTTTCAAAAAGTGCCGTCCCTGTTTCCCCATCAGCATCTTCCTGCCGAATAGTTAAGATTTGGCTTAAGTCCTTCCACATTATAGCAAGGTGTTTTAAAATTCAATAACAAACAAAGCTAATTGCCTGTGTTCCATAGCTACGGACCTTAAGGCATGGTGAGCACCTTACCAGGGCCAGACCCTCTCAAGATATTCAAAACTGGGCCACAAATCCTCTTCCCTGTGCGGCTCGAGCGTAATTAAGGGGGGCTCCGTTTTGATGGCCTTGATCTGTTCGAAAAACCCCCGAAAATCAATATTTCCATTACCTATTGCTAAGTGTTCATCCTGTTTCCCTTTATTATCATTAATGTGGAGTTGACCGATGTGCGATTCAAGCGACGTGACCCATGTTTCGAGTGGGGCACGGCCGAAAGCTGCCTGATGACCTGTATCCAGGCAGAAGCCCACTTCTTCTTTTTCAAGGTTATCGAGAAGAACTCTCATGTCTTCAGGTCCTTGCTCAAACACGTTCTCCAGCATTAATAATGATCCTTCATCTCTCACGCGCCTTCCGAGCCAAGACCACATCTCAATGCTGTTTTCAATCCAAAGGTCTCTCATATATCCGTATCTCTTCTCATCGTATCCAGCGTGACATACAAGCGTTTTCGGCTTGAGAACGGGAACAAATTCAAAGGTCTGCTCAAAGCGCTTACGGGTTATCGCCCTTACCTGCGGGTCAGGAGACCCGGGCGAAAGGTCCATAAAGGGAGCATGAAGTGTTATGACAAGGCCACATGCAAATAATTCATTTGCAATACGAGCCACATCTGAAACGGAATACCTGTCAAGGGCCTCGGCATCAAAACCTATCTCCGGATTAAGTTTATGTTCGATAAAACGGTCGAGATAAGACTCATAAAGCATGGTAAACGGAATATTAACCTGTACATTATCAACACTAAACGCCATAAACTTAAAACCCCTGATAAGATTGACAATCCGCAGTTATTTATTTATACCTCAATTGGCCGAAAAAAGATCAACTGTAAGCTATAAACAGTCAGCGTTTAGCTGTCGGCATGATGCTTTTGATTCGGCATTTAAAAAACAAAAACACATTTTGTCGTGTTCAAAAATTTTGTCAAATAATTTTCAAAAACCTGTCGAAAGATTCTTGCCATGAAAAAGGCCATTCTTTCACCCTTGTGTTCAGGACTCGTAATCCCCGGCCTCGGACAAGTCATCAATCAGCAGCTAAAAAAAGGGATATGTGTCCTCATCCTGGTTTTCTTCCTGTTCGTTGCCGCCCTGGTCGAGCTGTACCTGATTATCAGCAAGGTCTTTGAGACTAAAGCGGGTACATCAGGTACCGTCGCTTTCATGGATAAACTTGCAGCACAAAATCTTTCACTCTTATGGTATCTGCTCATAGCCTTTGCTATCCTCTGGTTTTATTCTGTGCTGGATGCCTACATGACAGGCAAGAAATTAGACCGACTGGAAGAAAGGGATCGTCTATGAGGGCCTATCTTATTGATGAACTTTCATCTACCGGAATGGAAAAAATCACCGATTTCCTCAAAAAAAATGCCATCAGGTCCAACCTGGACAAAATCTTCTGGATTAGGATTCCGGAAGGCCTTCTCAGCGAAACCCAACTCCAACATCGTGATTGCCAGCCCCATGTTTTTGCGGCGGAATTGGGTCCGGGCTGGATTAAGCTGGAATTCTTTGTGCGCAGTTCAAAAAAAATGCAATGCAGCTGCCAAGGCTATTGCACAACTAAACAAAGCACTTATGTCACTGAATTTGCAGCTGACATGATAAAGCAACTGGGAATCAGGACATAAAAATGGCGTTCCTACTCCCCAAAAAGCACCTTTGCAATCTCATCCTTGAGAACCTCTGATTCATCCTTGTTACCTAAATGCCCTACCCTGATCACCACTTCGGTCTCATTTGCAGATCTATAGGTAAGGGAGATGGTAACAGGTTTTTTATCAGAACGTCTGGCCATGATTTTGGCAGAGGTTAGATCGCGGTCGGTACTTTCTACCTTGATATCCTGATTCTTGAAGGTTGCCAGAGTTGCATCGAAGGTTTTCATGAGAGGAGCCTCAAAGATGACCGTTAATGCTCCCTTGTAATACTTGTACCCGACAACACCGGTAGCTGCGCCAGCCCCGAAAAAAACCACACCTGCGCAGCCGGTAGAAAGCAAAAACAGCACGACCAATACAAGGCTTTTCAGTCTAATCATCCTTAATTCTCTCTCCATACCATTGGGCTTTCAATTATTAAATACCCGCGCGGTTACAATGCGGTGTATATTGATTTAATTCAGCGTAATTGCCTTAACCAGTGCAAAATTTGATATCATCTAATACAGCTTATATGGAAGGATGTCAATAGACAATAAGGACATCAAATTATAGATTTGACTTGGAAAAAAGTATCTGATAGCCTGAAAAATTATTTCTAACCCGTAAAAACTACTAATTCCTTATGCTAATGGGAGACACGTTTCATGGATTATAAAAATACACTTAATCTTCCCAAAACTGGATTCCCCATGAAAGCAAATCTGGTCAAAAAGGAACCGGAAATCCTTGCTAACTGGGAAAATATCAACCTTTACCAGCTAATCCGCAATGCTTCCACCGGTCGCAAACGCTATATGCTTCATGACGGCCCACCATACGCCAACGGTCATATCCATATGGGTACCGCTTTTAACAAGATATTGAAGGACATCATTATTAAATCCAAACAGATGGCGGGTTTCGATGCCCCCTATGTGCCGGGCTGGGACTGCCACGGTCTTCCTATTGAACACAAGGTAGATATGGAGATGGGTGCCCGGAAGGCTGATATATCCCAGGCGGAAATGAGATCGGAATGCCGAAAGTACGCTGAGAAATATATCGAAATCCAGCGCAAGGAATTTAAACGTCTCGGAGTCCTAGGGGAATGGGACCGTCCCTATTTGACTATGAACTATCCGTATGAGGCGACTATTACAAGGGAGTTCGGAAAATTCGCAATAAACGGCAGCCTTGTGAGGAGCAAAAAGCC
>CAZENC010000132.1:0-3723 GCA_964513115.1 uncultured Desulfobacteraceae bacterium
AAGGCGTAAGGCACAAGGCTCAAGGTGTGGAAGGCGTCCTTTCGAAGAGTCCCATGTCTTCGCCTCTCATAAGCATAATTAGGAAGTCCAAGCAGGGGCATGGGGGTCTGTTTTCAAAAGCCGCATGGGATGACCTTTTATGGAATGTTAGTGATGCCTTAAATTTCAGCGGTGAACAGCCCCTGAAGGGATTCTTTTTCGTGGCCTAGGTCTTCGGTATCTGGTCAGGGCCGTTTGTTTGCGGGAATGGGGGCGTTCGACTCCTAAGACAGAAGTTTGAATGCGATTTTTGAAAATAGAGCGTCATGGTCCATCCACCGTCTTTCTGGCGGTCTGCTTGAACCGAAGGATGCGGATTCTTTACTGAGCGTTATAACAGGACGGTATGCGTGCAAACTGAAGACAAAAAATCCATGATAGAAATAATTCTGAGCGGTCGAATGCTTGTAGCTCTTGTGATGGGTTTTGCCTGCGGTCTCCCCCTCCTTTTGACCATCAGTGTATTACAGGCGTGGATGAAAGAAGAAGGTGTAGATCTGACCGTCATCGGAATGATGGCTTTGGTGGGGATTCCTTATACCTTGAAGTTTCTCTGGGCCCCATTTCTTGATCGTTTTACCCTGCCTTTTTTGGGTCGAAGAAGAGGATGGATGCTGGTTGCCCAGGTGGCCTTGATTTTTTCAATCTGGGGGCTGGGCTTCACCGATCCGGCTGATAACCCGTGGATGGTTGCCTTTATGGCATTTTTAGTTACATTTTTCAGCGCCTCCCAGGATATTGTTGTGGACGCCTATCGTAGAGAAGACTTTCCTGATGAAGAACTGGGCCTTGCCTCTTCTCTGTATATCAATGGATACCGTGTAGGGATGCTTTTGGCCTCCGGGGGAGGCCTTATAATGGCAGACCATATATCGTTTAGTTTTGTTTATCTGATTATGGCCCTTTGTATGCTGCCCGGTCTTTTGACAACACTACTGGCTCATGAGCCAAAAATTACACACGGAACACCAAAAACCATGTGGGAGGCTGTTATTGATCCACTGACTGAGTATTTCAGCCGGCAAGGCGCACTGTGGATTCTAGCCTTCATCCTTTTCTACAAAATCGGAGACACCATGGCCAGCGCCATGACAACCCCTTTTTATCTGGATATCGGTTTTTCAAAGACTGAAATAGGTACGGTCGTAAAACTGTTTGGGTTTTGGGCCACAATCGCAGGCGCTCTGATCGGCGGGGTGTTTATGCTAAGGCTGGGAATCAACCGTTCCCTGTGGGTCTTTGGTTGTTTGCAGGCAATATCCACTGCCTGTTTCGCCATTCTAGCGAGCATAGGGCCCAGTGTCCCGGCCCTGTCAGGTGTGATTGCCTTTGAGAATTTGAGTAGCGGCATGGGGACAGCGGCCTATGCGGCGTTTATGGCCAGTATTACAAACAAGAAATTCACTGCCACACAATATGCTCTATTAACAAGCCTAATGGGTGTCCCCAGGGTGCTGGCCTCTGCCCCTACCGGATATCTGGCAAAAAATATGGGCTGGGAAGGCTTTTTCATTGCATGCACGCTGATAGCTATTCCAGGAATGTTACTGCTGTTGAAATTTGCGCCATGGAATTCAAAACCGTTAGCAGAAAAAAATGGTTCATAGAAAATGTTTTTTATTTCTTTGAAATAAATATGCTTTTCTCTGTGCTTTCTGTGTGATATTAATTTATTTTTTTTGTTTTATTTTGGATATTATTCGCAGGACATTAAATAATTCTGAAAGATACGGTTAGCAAAGAACAAGGGAGATTCCCAAATATGAGGTAAGAAAAGGTGCTTTTTAAAAACAAGAACATGAAAGTTGGACGCAACGATCCTTGCCCATGCGGAAGTGGACTCAAATATAAAAAATGTTGTCTTGGCAAATCGAACACAGAAAACACAAACCTGAAGGAAATGTATTTCAAAAAGCACAGGATTCGGCTTAAAGAAAAGAGAGATATAGAAGGGATCAAAAAGGCAGGCATAGTGGCCCTTGCCACCCTCGATCTTGTAGAGACGGAAATAAAACCGGGCATGACAACTGATGAGATCAATACGCTGGTTCATGAATTTACCATAAAAAATAACGCTATCTCTGCGCCGTTGAACTACCGTGGTTTTCCCAAGAGCGTTTGTGTGTCGATCAATGAGGTGATATGCCATGGTATACCTGGAGAAAGGGTTATACAGGAAGGCGATATCGTAAATGTGGATGTTACACCTATCCTGAACGGGTATTATGCGGATACCAGCAAGACCTTTTTTATTGGAAAGCCGGGGCGTGATGCACGAAAGATTGTAAAGGTTGCAAAGGAAAGCCTGAAAAGGGGCATGTCAATGGTAAGGCCGGGAAATACCATCGGTGATATAGGCTGGGCAATTCAGCGTTATGCTGAGGGGGAGGGCTGCTCCGTAGTCAGGGAGTTTGTGGGGCACGGTGTCGGACTTGATTTTCATGAACCCCCTCAGGTACCCCACTACGGCCGCAAAGAGGAAGGTATTGTCCTTGTTCCCAATATGGTCTTCACGATTGAACCTATGATAAATCTGGGCAAGAGCTACCTTCGCGTATTGGAAGATAACTGGACGGCCGTCACTGCCGACGGGTCTCTTTCGGCCCAGTTCGAACAAACAATTCTTGTAACAGACAAGGGGTATGAAAGTCTTACTCCATATGATCTATGACCTGAATTTTGCATAAATAATTACTTTCAGCTCTTCACTACGTTGGCGCAGGTTCCTGGGAAAAGGATAGTATTGACTAAACAACACTTATCAAAGGTCTTATCCTGTTGATCCCGTCAAATGAGTACTCGATTTCCCGATTTATAGAAGAGGCAAAAAGCCTGGGCTTTATAGCGGTGGGGTTTTCCCGGCCCGAAAGACCTATGTTTTTTGATGATTTTTGTTCATGGATTGCGGAGGGCAAGCATGGAGAAATGGCCTGGATGAAAAGGAATTTGGACCTGAGGGCAAATCCCAAAGGCCTGCTTGATAGTTGCAAGACGGTAATTTCCCTCGCATATCCCTATTCTCGCCGGAAGCCATGCACGCCCGACGGTTTTACATCATCAAGGTACACCGAGCCGAAGAAGGCCGATTACCACGACCGGCTAAGAAAAATTGCCCGGAATTTGAGTCGCAGGATACTTGAGCAGTTTCCTGAAACAAAAACGAGAATCTGTATTGATTCGGCTCCCATTCTTGAGCGGAGTTTTGCGTATGCCTCGGGCATCGGTTTTATTGGAAGAAACAATATGCTCATTGTACCCGGTTACGGGTCCTATTTTTTTCTTGTGGAGATTCTTACCACTGCCCTTTTGCCTTTTCAGAAAGCACTACCAATGGAGAACCGGTGCGGTTCCTGCAAGAAGTGCATGGATGCATGCCCCACCGGTGCACTTGAAAAAGGCTTTTCACTGAATGCTTCCCGATGCCTTTCATATTTGAGCATAGAGTATCGTGGTGATGTGAACAGCCGGACCGGTAGGATGATGGGGAAATGCTTTTTCGGGTGCGACGTATGTCAGGAGGTTTGTCCTTTTAATGAGGAGACATTGTCAGGGGAGCTTTTGCTGCCTTCAACAGATGAAATATTGGATATGGACGAGAAAGGTTTTAAAGAGAAATTTGGAGAGACGGCATTTGCTCATGCCGGTCTTGAAAAAGTGAAAGGCAATATCCGGGCTGCAAGATCC
>CAZENC010000132.1:3823-8068 GCA_964513115.1 uncultured Desulfobacteraceae bacterium
CTTCTTTCACAGCCTTTTTGAGTTGGTTTAGCTGTTTTTCCAACTTTAAAAACTCATCTCTTGTAACAAGATTCATCTTTTTTAGGGTAGCCTGCACGGCTTTTTCTATCTGTCCTTCTACCTTTTTCCTGGCACCCTCAGATTTTTTTAAAAGCTCTTCAATAAATTCTTTTCCCTCCTTTTCCGAAAGTTTTCCTTTTTCAACTACCTCTTTCACCACCTCTTCAATTTTTTCTTTGGTCAGGGTGGCAAGCCCAATACCTGTCAGTACCACTTTTTTTATTAAATCATTCATGTCAGGCATTGTTTCCCTCCTTGTCGTTTTGATAACGCCTTGGGTTACTACCTTCCCCCTCGATTTTCCCCTCGAATTATCTCGGGGCCGGGGGGTCCCCCATTCCGTAACACCATGAAATGACGAAGGCGTCCCGCCAGGCATACGGCTGGCAGGCCCGCGATTCACTCAGAAAAGACCTCATAACCCTTCCTTTTTTTGTGTTCCGTTTTAAGCCATGATTCTTATGAGTAGCTAATAAATATTACCGCGGTATTTGCTCTCACACAAGGACAATCTAAGTTGAAGGCCGGACAGACTTAAATGTTCGGGAAGTATGAGAAGCCCTCTTATATAGTGCCGGAGGGAATATGGTTCTTGTCCAACCATGGACGTTTATCCGGACCAACCATTTTTGATATCCTCTGGGCAATCCAGTCAAATGGTAAATCATCCACAGGAGGAAATTTATCAATGTATTCTATGTAGGCATTGCCCGCCAGATCCTTATCCGGTAGAATAGAATCCTTTTTTCCATCGAATTCAACTATGGGTAAACCGTTTTTTTCACACAGGCCTCTGTCAAATGTTGCGGCCGCACTTACCCACCTTCCGTTCAAAAAAAACTGATTGTAACCGTGTCTGGGGAATATATTGGTCCGCAATTTCTCAAGGACATGAGCAGGGACCCTGTGATTTTTGATTTTGGCAAATGCCAATCTGCTCGGTAAGCCGGAAGCCCTTCCAAGGGCAGTAAGTAGGACGGCTTTCTGAACGCAATACCCCTTTCCCCATTCAAGGATCTTGGATGCCTTGAAATCCTCGATGAATACGGAAATCATATACACGTTATAGGGAATGGAATCCCTTACGAAATAAAAAAGTTTTACTGCCTTCTCTTCGTCACTCGAACAACCACGTGTCAACTTCTCTGCCGTTTCAACGATACGCTCGTGGTCTGAATCTAGGGCAAAAGTAGGTCGAAGATAAACTTCCATGTCGTTTTTTTTGGCTTTTTTCTCCATTTGATTGATGTCCTTATCTTGTTTTTTTCGAAATTTTTTTGATTAGTGTGCCTGATATTTCCTTGGTCTCGCCCTGTCTGAAGATTATCATGTGAATCTTTTGACCCGGCGCAAGCCCCAACAGATTTCTCCGGAAGATCAAAAAACTTTTGAGTGGCCGGCCGTTCAACTCTACAATAATATCCTTTGGTCTTAGCCCTGCCTTTTCCGCCGGACTCTCCTTTTCTACTTCGACAACTAAAATACCTCCTTTCCCGGTATAACCTAAATCCGAGGCTTCGTCGGTGCCCAATGGAAGCGCCTTGGCACCAAACCAGCCCCTTTCCGTTTGGCCCAGGACCAGCATTGGCATAACTTCCTTGACAGTATTTATGGGAATTGCAAAGCCTATGGATTGTGCATCCGTAACAATCGCCGTATTAATACCTACCACTTCGCCGTACAGATTGAGTAACGGACCTCCACTGCTTCCTGGATTGATGGCGGAATCTGTCTGGATAAAATCCAACAGTTCTCCATTTAATTTGGGGGCGACCCTTTCCTTGGCGCTTACGATTCCGGAAGTTACGGAATGCATGAGGCCAAGTGGATTTCCCACGGCGATAACCATTTCCCCAGTTCTTAACTCGTCCGAATCGCTCAGGGGCAGGACCGTCAACAGGGTGTCCGGCTCAATCTTGATGAGTGCTGTATCGGTCACACGGTCCATGCCGATTATTTTTGCGGGGTATTCTTTTTCCCCCCCCGCGAGTACTACATGGATATCCGTGGCATTGTGGATTACATGCGCGTTTGTAAGGATATAGCCTTGTTCATTAATAATAAAACCGGAACCGAGGCTGAATGCCTCTGTCTTAAAAGGAATCGGGATCTGGAAAGGAACTATGTCAAAAATCTTAGAAAGGATAGGTATCCTGATGGGTAAAAGGTCGTTCGGGGAGATACCGAATTTCACCTCTTTTTTTTCCAGACGGCGGGTATAAAGGTTTACTACACCATGCCTTACATTTTCGGCAATCTCTGCAAAGGTATTGTTATGGACCGGTATGTTCTCACGCTTTGAAGGGTCACTTCCTTCAACCCACAGACGCCTCAAATCGATGTCTTTAAAGGTGAGATTATTAAACCGTTTGTCGAAAATGGCCGCTTCTTTATTGACAATAGGTTTTTTCGTTTCTTTTGTAGTGATGGAAGCGGTGCAGGCAAGAGCCATAAGGATCCATAGTATTAAAAAAATAGAAGCTGGGCCGAAAAATGTCTTCAGGGATATATCCGTTTTATTAGTCATTAAATCTCACCGTCCCTATAAGTTCCTGAGGACTTCAGTTCATTTTTGTTGGGGCTGGGAAATGATATGTATGTCTTGCTGAGGAAAGGGAATTGATATTTCAGCTGCAGCCAGGGCTTTGAATACCGCCAGGTTGACCTCGTAGAGGGTTCCAAAATATTGTTTGGTAGGAATCCAGTAACGCATACCGATGTTAATGGATGAATCGGCGAATTCCTGAATGCCGATTTGGGGTGCAGGTTCAGAGGATATCTGGGCAAACTGTTTTAGAGTCTCCTTAACCACATTGATTGCCTTTTCCGGATCATCATTGTAAGAAATCCCGACCGTGTTTTCCACGATTCTGTTGGCAAAAGAATTGGTCAGAATCTCGCCCACAATATGTTTGTTGGGGATCGTAATTTTTTCGTCGTCTTCGGTGGTTAAGATAGTTGTCGCCAGGGTAACTTCGTCCACAATGCCGCTGACATTCTTAACCAGGATAGTATCTCCTACAGCAAAAGGCCTTGTAATCATTATCGTCAGTCCAGCTCCATAGTTTGACAGGGGTCCCTGAAGGGCAAAGCTGGCACCAAAGGCCAAGGCACCCAGAGCGGCTATAAACGGTGCTATTGAGATGCCGAATTTGCCCATAGCGACAATAAGGACAAAGACCAGAACGACGATTTTGGCAACGTTTCCCAGAAATTTTGAGAACGTAATGTCCATATTTCTCTTTTGGCAGAAATTGACCACGACTTTTGCCAGCCACCGGGCGATAATAACCCCGATGATAAGGATGACGATGGCCCCAAAAACCTGAAAACCGTATTTAACAGTAAATTCAATAATTACGTTGAATAATTTTTCAATTGTTTCAATTTCCTGCTTCATGTTGTTCTCCTAGTATGTCAGCAGCTTCATAATAAATTCCATTTCATAAAAGCTGAATTTAATAAGGGTCATGGCTCCATTATGCTGACTGATACCCCCATTGAGAAAAAATATTCAATTGGGAGCTTCAGTATAATACTTTTTAAACGAACATTTAGAAAATAACAGTTGAGATATAGGTGCTCGTTTCAAGTTCATAGGCTGAAAGCTGAATGCTGATCTCCGGGCTTCCTAATTGGACGTTAGCTTAATTAGGGTGGTAAACTTTTATGACAACGGAAAAAGCGGTGTCGTCTTCCGTAGAGCCGATGCTGACACCATTGACTCCCTCAATAATTGAAAGGATACTTGTATAAGGAAAGCTGTACATCAACTGATCATCCGTTACGAAAACGCTGAAATGATCGTCATTGACCCTGACAAGGCTGGCGCCCTTGATGTCGGCGGGGTTTTCATAATTAATACCTATAGCCTGCCCTTCGTATTTCTTAAGCAGAGCTTTAATTTTAGGCTTTGGTTTCAGGGCCTCTATTATGTCTTTTTCCGTCTTTTGACTTTCCTCTATTTCTTCCTCTTCTTTCTGCTTTTTAAGAGCCTCGGCCTTTTCTTTTTCCTCTCTCTGTTTTCTTAAAGCCTCAACCTTTTTTTCTTCTTCTTTCTGTTTTATTAGTGCCTCTTCCTCTTCCTCTTCCTCTTCTTTCTGCCTTTTAAGAGCCTCGGTCTTTTCTTCTTCCTCTTTTTGTTTTCTTAAGGTCTCAGCCCTTTCTTCAGCTTCTTTCTGCCTT
>CAZENC010000133.1:0-8056 GCA_964513115.1 uncultured Desulfobacteraceae bacterium
AGGAAAAAGTCGGGGTCTCGACAGTAACTTTCAATCTTGGTCTTGTTATGAGTTTGACTCTTGCAGACCAGCGTATCCTGCTGGTTGATGCAAATCTTTCCAATCCTTCTCTTCACTTGGCCTTTGGGCGTGCCACATCCCCCGGGTTGATGGAATACCTTTTTGAGGGTTTATCATTGACTGAAATCATCCAGCCATCTTCCCTGCCCAACCTCGATCTGATATGTATAGGACAATTCGATAATCAGGTAATATCCCCTTTTGATTCATTGGAATTCTCAAATTTCCTCAAAGAGGCGAAAAGACACTATTCTTTCATTTTACTGGATTCCGCCCCGGCACTGAGATCAGGCCAGACCCGCAATATCTCCTCAAAGGTAGACGGGGTCATCGTTGTGGTAGAGGCCAACAGAACTCGATGGCAGGTCGTGTCCGAGCTTAAGCGCCAATTGGAAAGTGATGAAGCCCGCCTGATTGGGACTTTTTTGAACAAGCGCCGTTTTGTCATCCCCAAGTGGGTTTATCGATTTGCTTAGGCCCTGGTCTTTGAACCCAAAACTCAGCAACAGCATTGTCTCAAGACAAAGAATACTCGCAGTATTAGATACTGTTATTCCAGTTCTAAGTCATAGCTACTTAGAATAAACAATTATAGCCAGACAGATCAAGCAGGGGTTGATGCCGGATCAAAAATTTATATTGAGAGACTTCATTCCTGAGGATTGTGTGCATTTTCCTGCACTTTTGAAGGCGGTATGGAAAATTCAGACTGATGAAGATTACTGGATATGGAAATACCTAAAACCGCCGTTTCCGGCAAACGGGTGGGTAGCTGAAAAGGAAAACGGCAATATTGTTGCTTTTACAGGATACTGGCACAGACCTGCAAAAATCTACAATTCAAAAATAACACCGGCAATGCTTGTCGACGTGATGGCTGCTCCTGATTATAGGGGCGGTAAAGTCTATGGAAAAATCTCGGAGCGAATTGTGGAACTTGTCAGGGACGAGACAGTTTTTGGCTTTACAAACCCTGTATCACGCAGATTGTTTAAAACCTTAGTGAAAAATTCTATAAAAATTGATGCAAATATTCCTGTTTTTATCTCCTTTATTGACGGCGGTTACGCCGTCAGATCAAATAAATTGGTTAAATCAGTTGTAGGAAGTGTCACTCGCTTTGCCCATAAGATACGGCTCAAAATTCCCGGGAACAAAAATGTTCTTGTCCAAAAGGCTGGCAAAATAGAAGATGAGTTCAATCAGCTATGGGAAGATGTTAGTTCTGAATATGCATTTATTCTGAACCGAAGCAAAGATTATCTTCAATGGCGATATATTTCCTCGCACACGCGCAAATACCAGATTTGGAAAGCCATAGAAGGAGAAAGACTTGTAGGGTATTTGGTGACTACCGTTAAGCATGAATCCGATAGAACAAGGGGATTCTTGATTGATTGGCTCGTCTCCCGCAAACGCGAGGATGTTTTTCGCGAAATGATAAACACTGCGTTTGGTTGGTTCATTGATCAAAGGGTTGATTCAATAGAGACTTGGTTGATGGATCACGAAAAACAGTGGTTAAAAATTCTGAGGTCTTATTTTTTCATTAGGACTAAGCGCAATGTGTCATTTCTTATGGCACCAATTAATTATGAAAGAAGTAATCCGATTCTTAATAATGTTAAAAATATCTTTGTTACAATCGGGGATTCCGATTATTTGGGAATAGCAAGTATTTGACAAAAAACCGGCACAAGCTGACAAGCAGCCATCATAAAAATAAAGCGTGTTAAACCCCAGGGCAAGCCCTCTGGACCCATATTAAGCGGAATGACCCCGCCGCAAGCGGCCTGGGTATTAAAAATCATAATAAAAAGACACTTCTGAAAGGGCCTGAAAGCCAAAGGATGAAAGGCTTAACCAAAAACAATGATCGACAGTTCGGCCTGGAGTTGGGCCTAATTATATTTATGGGTGTTATTACAAGCCTTAGCCTTGTTTTCGCCTCCGCGTTGGAAGCCAAGTGGATGTTATTTATCATCATCGCCCTTATTTGTATCGCTGCTGTTTTCGTAATCCCTAAAAGAGAAAAGTTTTTCGTTTGCGTCTTCTTCTTCACTCTGCCCATAGGACTGAATTTCTATCCTATCTATATATATCCGGTGGTCTTCCGGCCATTTAACGGCTTTGCAATATACCTCTATGACTTGCCATTTTTTTTCCTTTTTGTTTTCTGGCTTGTGCGCCTGGTCATAAACCCTCAGGAGAAGCTCCTTTTCTACCCCTGGATCTCAATTCCTTTTTTGCTCATATTTGCTTTTAGCATTGCCGGCATTAATCGCTCTTTGGCCCCCGGGGTGATCAAATTCTCCAGCCTCTGGGTCATGTTTGAGTGCTGGTTAGTCTTCCTTTATATGGCCAATAATCTTAAGGACCGTAAAACCATATATTTGGTTATGTCTGTTCTATTATCAACTCTTGTCCTCCAGGCTGCAATTGGATTTGCCCAGAAGTTCACTGGCGGGCATCTGGGATTAGGCTTGTTCGGAGAGGCGGAGCAATCCTTCCGTGAAATGAGGGCCGGCGCTGGAACGGTCAGCCGAGTCGGTGGAACCATTGGTTCCCCAAACAAGCTGGCCGGGTACATAGGCTTGATCCTCCCTATCAATATTGCCCTGTTCTTCGCTCCCATAGACCGCAGGTACAAAATTATGCTCCTGCTGCCGGTTTTTGTTATGAGTTCCGCTCTCGAACTCATAACTTTTTCTCGCGGAGGCTGGTTAGGCCTGGGTATAGGAGGTACCATTACACTTTATTGGTGTCTGGCCCGACTTACCAGGCGGAAGGTGATTTCACTTATCCTGCTGGTGGGCTTACTGGTTACTTCCTTTATCACGACTATAGCTCTCGTCGAATCTGTCAGGAGGCGGCTATTCAAAGAGGACTACGGTGCTGCCTATACCAGGATACCTATGGCACTCGTGGCCGCCAATATGATCTACCACAACCCTTTGTTGGGCGTGGGTCTGGTAAACTACACCAGTGTCTCAGCCGGATATGACATATCAAGGGAGGCGATAAGTTATACATTCCCTATGCCTGTACACAACGAATTCCTGCTCGTCGCCTCGGAATTGGGTCTACCTGCCTTGGGCCTATTCCTTTTGATTCTTATTGTCGTTTTCGTTCAGCTTATTCGCATTGGCCGCTCCCGTGCAGACCCTATTATACCACACGTGGCCATAGGTTTCTTTGGAGGCTTCATAGCCTGGTGTATTCACCATCAGTTTGAATTTGCCTATGTCGTTATGATGGTAGCTATGTGGGCGTACATGGGTCTCATTCAGGCCATGAATCAAGTCATGAATACCGATATAGAGTAATGCCAATCAATATTTCGTCCACAATATTGCGAAACACCTTTTCCCTCATGTCAGGGCGAATGGTAAGCCGTGCCCTTCAGTTTCTGTTATTTATCTATGCGGCACGGGTGCTTGGGGCAAGAAATTTTGGCCTGTTTTCCTTCGCTTTTGCACTTGTAAGCCTCATGGCCGTACTCATGGATCTTGGCATATCCCGCTATACTGTCCAGCAATTGAGCCGGGATCTCAAAAAAACCCCCGCCTTTATGGGAGCATGCTTTGTAGTAAAAGGGGTTTTAATTCCCGTAGGACTACTGCTGATTATATCAGTCGGCTTACAGCTCCAGAAAGAATCTGGGGCACTTTGCTTGCTGTTAGTCCTTGGAGGTTATGTCGCCTTAGACAGTCTGACCATGACGTTCTATGCCGTCTTTCAGGCGGAGGAAAAAATGGATTATCAGGCTGTCATTGTCGTAATCAGTAATACGATTATGTCCATAACCGGTCTTGTTCTGCTCTACTTTTTTCCTAATCTACTTATATTCGGTTCCGTTTATCTTTTCGGAGGTTGCTTGCGTTTTGCCCTCTCCGGTTGGTGGTGTATCAAGAAGTATGGCCCTCCCACATGGGAAACAAATATTACCCTCCAGCTTGACCTGTTGAAAAAGGGGATTCCTTTCGCCCTGGTGACAATCTTTGTTACCATCTACTATTACATTGACACGCTTATCCTTACCGCCTATTGCGGGAAAGAGATTGTAGGGTATTACAACGCATCATATCGGTTAGTTGAAGGGCCTCTTTTTATTATTTCCGCCCTCACAACGGCACTATTCCCTGCTGCATCTAAACTATTCACGCAAGACAAGCACAAGCTTAAAGAGTTAATTAACATGCTCTTCCAACGGGTTGTTCTAATAGGTTTTGCCTTGTCTTTTGTGATTGCTTTTTTCTCGGACCAACTGATAGGGCTCATTTATGGGATCGAGTATCAAAAGGCGAGCCAAGCTTTACCTGTTCTCATTTTTAGCGTATCAATCATCATGCCCAGCACGATCCTGGGTACCGCAATCAGGGCCATGGATAAACAGGCAATTAGTGCGTGGGTTACAGGCCTTGGGGCATTTCTTAACGTCGTATTGAACTTAATAGTGATACCGCGATACTCCTTTGTGGGGGCAGCTTGGACCACATTGACCACCGAGGCTTTTGTCCTTATCACATACTTTGTCCTGGTTTGGCGTTATCTTGGCCCTATAATTTATTTTGGATCTGTTTTTCGAATTCTGGCCTTCTTTACGTGTCTGGTTGTGCTCCTTTGTCTTACGGTTGATCTCGGTATTTGGGTCCAACTCGTTGGATACGGAGCTATTATCCTACCACTGTTAGTCATTCTTGGATTTGTTAAGATGAAGGAATTGACAGGTACACTACGCAGTCTTCTAGGAAGGAAAAGGGCTACGCTGTAATGATATCTTTATTGGAAGAACTTGTTAAGGGCCTGTCACGCCATCTGGTTACAGATGAAAATTCCGATGAAGAAGGATCCCTCTTTTGTCAATATCATGGAGATCATCATACACGAGGGGGAGAGGCTGCTTTCCCCTTTGTCTATTTAGGAAACCGAACTAATGACAACCTAGTGATTCAAAAAGGAGTCTCTTTAGCGGATTGGCTGTTAAAACGGCAGAATGAAGATGGCAGTTGGGATGAATCTCCGGGTTCATGGAAAGGGACTACGGTTTTTCAGTTGATGGCAATGGCCGCTCTTTTGGATATGGGCAGACCGGTCATACCCGAAACTCGTATCAGGTCTTACGAAAAGGCGGTGAGCAATGCATCTGAATGGGTCTGCAAAAATATTAACTTCCGAAGGGTTACAACCAACTACATAGCTAGCGCGGCTGCCGGACTTGCTCTGGCGAACAAAGTGCTTCTCGAAAAAAGATGGGAGAGGAAAGCTCGAAGGCTGGCCCGTCTGGCTGTAGGAAAGATCAACGGAGATGGGCTGATTGAAGGAGAGGGGCGTGGCCGCAGAATTTTTAAAAAGGTTTATATCAAACCTGATGGAATCGATATAGGGTACGGACTGGAGATGACTCTGGCTTCTCTGGCCCTGTATGCAACTCTAACTGGCGATAGATATGTGGTGTCAACAATTGATTATTCTATAAAGGAACACCTCTACTTTATTTATCCAGATGGAAGCCTTGACAACTCTCTTGGTAGTAGGGGTTACAAATGGACTATTTATGGCAGCAAGACAACCCATGGCAGCCAGATGGCATTAGCATTTGCTGCAACGAAAAGCCCTGAAATAATGCGAGCATTAAACTTAACCACTAAGGCTTTAAGCAGATACATAGCATTCGGTCTGTTGTCAAATGGGCCGGAGAAAGATGCAAAGGAAGAAACAACCTGTTTGTACCCAACCATTACAAGGGCATGTAACCTTGCATTTGCACTTGCCTATTTCCCCGAATCGCATTTAAACGAAGGTACGATTCCGGCTGAAAAACCATTATGGGCAAAGAAATTCCCCAGCCTGAACAGCATTGTTGTCAAAAGGGAACCGTGGATGGCCACTATCTCAGGTTACGGGAATGTGACACGTTACCCTACTCAAAAAGGGCAAAGGACCTATTACGTCCCAGGTGGAGGCTCTATTACCTATTTGTTTCATTCCCATTGGGGACCCATACAGGCTGCGACTCAACTTGAATATCAACAAATAGAATTACTGCACGTACCAGAGGCGAAAAACGGTGCCCGGAGCCTCTGTCCAAGAATTGTCCTTCGGAAACAGTCCGGGGCCGCAAGCAGCTCTCACGCAAGGAAAACCGAGGTGCGCCATACTCAGGAACATGATAAGATATCGGTCCAGGTGCAGGGCCGTTTCTTTTCTCCTGAGGGAAAAGGCAAGGAACTGAGGTCGTATTACAGAATTGAATATATTTTTTCCCCGGACAGGATAGCCAAGCATTACCATATGACACTGGTTTCACCGTATACCTCCATGGAAATTATCGAACCGATTGTGCTTCAATCCTCCACGGGTTTTCAGATCACTGAGCAAGGTCTTCTCATCAGGAAATCCGAAAAAAGTCTTCGGCTTATGCCTGAATCTTCTTCCGGGCATTGGTCAAAATCCGAAGACATCGAAAAAATAACTTGCCCTTTGCCTTCACTTACGGCCTTGTCGATGGTATGCAGATGGGAACAACCTGGTCCAGGTGATTATATGGCGTCTATGGAAATCCTAATAGAATAAGTCAGTTGCTTGATGTTTGATGTTAGTATTTGGCATCCAACGAATGCAGGTTGACAACCCTTTGCCGCATTTGGCAACCAGCATCATCACTTTTTTCAACGAAAAACAGTCAACGGCCGGTTTTTTTACGACCCATGAATAACCTAATAGGCATTTTATGAGAATTCTTTATATAAATTATGCAAATCCCGGCACCGGAGCGTGGGTCCATAAAAAGCAGTTTACCTATGCCATGAAAGCTCTTAACCCGGATATGACAGTCCATCCAATATTGCCGGGCCGAGAAAACGAGAGTTCAATAGCAAATGCTGGGTTGAGGAATCGCCCTTCCATAAGGTTTCGCGGCATGCGTCTCCTGGCGGCATTATTCATAAGGAAAATTATTGAAGAGGCGAGGGTATTGAATAATGTAAAACCGGACGTTGTGATCCTCAGGGCTGGCCGATACCTTTCAAGTGTCCTTTTTAGTCGTTACAAGAAAATTCCTGTGCTCTTGGAGATCAACGGATCTCTAGTACTCGAGAACCGCCTGCTTGAAAATCAATATCGCTTGAAGTTTGAGCTTTTTTGGAGGTGGCTGGAAAAGAGAGTCCTGATTATGGATTCTCATCTAATGGTTGTCTCAGAACCTCTAAGACAACATTACATTAATTGGGGATTTACACCGGAAAAGATCACAACCGTACCTAACGGTGTTGACACCCAAATATTTCATCCGGATATCGATGGCCTGAAGGTCAGAAAAAATTTCAGTCTGGAAGGCAAAATCGTGATCGGATTTTCAGGCGCCTTTTCTGCCTGGCATGGTCTGGACTTTCTTTTACAGATGACTCAGCCTCTATTTAGGGAAAGAGACGACATCGTGCTTTTACTGATCGGAAGTGCCAAGCGCGACTTCACCCTGCCACAGCTTACAGAAGACCGGGTCATCATGACCGGCTTTGTCCCTTATGAGCAGATGCCCGAACACCTTGCGGTCGTAGACATTTTTATTGCCCCATATCCTCGAATTGAGCCGTTCTATTTTTCTCCCCTGAAAATATTTGAAGCCATGGCCATGGGAAAAGCCGTGCTGGCATCGTCTCAAGGACAAATCCGTGAGCTCATAAGCGATGGAATAGACGGATTGCTGTATCCACCCGGTGATAAGGCGATATTTTTAAAGAAACTGCATTTGCTCATCGCTAATACTGAACTGAGGGAAAAGCTGGGAAAAGGTGCTCGGCGAAAAATCGAACAGCAATTTACCTGGAGGCACAACGCCCAGTCGGTAATGGAATTATGTCGGAATCTGATAAGAAAAACGGCAATGACGAATACGAAATGTATGTGAGTCTGAGACCTTTCCCCTACCCATTTAAGGCAGGGCTTGCTGTATGCTCTGATATTGATGGCTGTGACAGGGAAACATTCATTAACG
>CAZENC010000134.1:0-2300 GCA_964513115.1 uncultured Desulfobacteraceae bacterium
TAAAGCCAAAATAATCCTTATTTCGGGTTACGAGGAGGAAGGGCCTAACGGGATAGACGCTCAGCTTAAAAAACGCATAAGAGCTTATTTGATAAAGCCTTTCGATGCTGAAGAATTGAGTCGGGTCATATCCGAGGTGGTAAAAAAATGAATGAGCCTCAGACGAGTAAAGAAATGGAAATTGAGTCTAAGATCAACGAGGCAGAAGCTTATCGTTCAATGGGGTTGCTTGGAGAATCGCTTGCTGTTTATGAACAGATTCTGTCAGAAGCCCCGGAGATGAACGAGGATGATCGCAAGACTATAAGTGAAAAGGTCACACTACTGAAAAACAGAATTGCGGAACTTGATGAAGAGGCATTTGAAGAGTTGAGCTCTAAGGATCTCATGCTTTTTAGAGAACAGCTGTCAAGTGATAAAGATGTCGAAGCAATTCTTGATAGTGCGGTAGCGTTCAGGGAGCTGGGTCTTTTCAAATATGCCGTCTCTGAATACAAGAAACTGTTTAAATTAGATTATCCGTCCGAGGGAATTATCCATCCGCTTGTGGAGTGCCTGTTTAAAATCCATTCGGCCTCCGATATTCCAGAAGAGATAGAAAAGGTTATAAACGAAGATAATCTGATAGATAAAGAAAAGGCACAGATGAAATATCTGGCCGGCCTTGAGATGGAAAAGATGGACAACAAAGATCTGGCCCTTCGACTATATGAATCCGCCAGGAAGATTGATCCCGGAAATGATGAGATTAACAGCAAAGTAGATTCTTTATTTACTAATATCTCCTACAAGTCACGGTATGACTACCTTCTCAATCAAAACATGGTGACAACGCAACAGTTGCGACAGGCCCTTGCCATGTCAAAAAAGGCCAAAAGAAGTGTAGAATACCTCCTCATCGAACACTTTAAAGTGGAAAAGGAAGAGATCGGCAATTCCCTGTCATATTATTATGGCTGTCCCTTTAGAACCTATGATCCAACATTGCCTACGCCAGTAGAACTTATGGGAAACCTAAAAAAGACCTTCTTGCTGAATGAGCAATGGGTTCCTTTGAGCTGGGGAAAGGAGGGTGTAGAGATACTGATTAATGATCCGAGAGACCTTAGCAAGACCGATCACATAAAGGCTTTAATCAAGGCAAAAAAGATCAATTTCTCCGTGGCAATAAAGGAGGATATAGATGCCCTTATCAAACTTTTCTTTGATGAGAAAAGGACCGAGCTGGTTTCGCGTGAAGAGGATATGATTGAGGACTTCGATCTAATCCCTGACGTGTCTTTTGAAGAAGAGGAAGATTTAGAGGAGCAAAGGGACGAATTCGACGAGGCTTCCGGTCAGGTGGTTAAGCTTGTCGACCAGGCTATTATAACTGCATACCGAAAAAATGCTTCAGATATACATGTTGAGCCCTCCCCGATTACCAAGGCCACCACTATTCGATTCCGAATAGATGGTGTTTGCCAGGATTACATCAAGGTCCCCAACTCTATGGCAAGAGGTATCATTTCAAGGGTCAAAATTATGTCCAACCTTGACATTGCCGAAAGACGTCTTCCTCAGGATGGAAAAATAAAATTCAAACGCAGGGGTGTTCCGTCCTTTGAACTCAGAGTCGCCACGCTTCCCACTGCAGGGAATTTTGAAGACGCTGTCTTAAGAATTCTGGCCAAGGCGGGGGCCATGAAGCTTGAAGAGATGGGCCTGAATGACAGAAACTTAAAGGTAATGAAACAGATTCTCTCCAAGCCTTACGGCCTTGTACTGGTAGTTGGTCCGACCGGATCAGGCAAAACAACTACCCTTCATTCCGCACTCGGCTATATAAACAAGCCGGGCATCAAGATTTGGACAGCAGAAGATCCGATTGAGATCACGCAGGCAGGTTTGAGACAGGTGGAGGCTAAACCCAAAATTGGTCTTAATTTTGCGAGGATTATGCGCGCCTTTCTAAGAGCGGATCCGGATGTGATTATGATCGGTGAGATGCGTGACGAGGAAACAGCTTCTATAGGTATCGAGGCATCTCTCACCGGGCATCTGGTTTTTTCAACCCTCCACACCAACAGCGCACCGGAAACCGTCGTAAGGCTGCTGGACATGGGTCTCAATTCACTCAATTTTTCAGATGCCTTTCTTGGTGTACTGGCCCAGAGACTCGTGAGGAGATTATGTAAAAAGTGCCGCGAAGAGTTCCACCCTTCAAGAGCGGAATTCGATGAGATAGTGTCAGATTACGGGAGTGACTATTTTGAAGTTACAGGGATAGAATATTCACGTGATCTTACCCTGTTCCGGGC
>CAZENC010000134.1:2400-4220 GCA_964513115.1 uncultured Desulfobacteraceae bacterium
AATACACGCCCAAAGGATACGGTATTATAAAACAAAGTAAATTCAGGGGATTAAGAAATGCATAAAAGAGCTCTGGTTGTAGACAATGATCGCTTTTTCGTTGAATTTCTTACAGAATTGCTTGAGGCCAGGGAATACCAGGTAGTAAAGGCATATGATGGCGAAGAAGCCATATCCAAACTGAGGGAGGAGGATGTTGGTTTACTCTTTGTGGATATGATAATGCCCAAAATAGACGGGAAACAGTTAATTGAATTCACCCGCAACAGTTTTTCCAAAAGTCATTTGCCCATTATTGCCCTTTCGGGAGCAATGATTGAGCAACTGGACAGACTTGAAAATATAGGCGCCGATTATTTTCTTGCAAAAGGGCCAATGGAAAAAATGGCTAAACACATCGAAATACTCTTGGACAAAATCGAGGGAGGGACCATGCTCCCTCCTTCCGACAAAACCGTTTTCAATCCGGAAATTTGAATTAAGAATTGACGGGCAAACAGCCGGATATATACTAGCTTTGGAGGAGACGTCCGAATGGGCAGAACAAGCATAAAAAATAAACTAATCCTCAGTTTTCTGGCACTGCTGCTGATCGTCACGGTAGTAATTAGCGTGATCAACTGGGTAGCAACTGACTTTTTGCTCAGCCAAGCCATTTCAACTGCCTTGGCTTTGGCAGCGGGAATTGTTTTTGGCGGTATTTTTTCCAAATCCCTCGTCAACAGGCTGAAAAGTCTCAGTGATGCCGCAAGGGAAGTCAGCCACGGAGATCTTTCCAGGGAAATTCCCTTATTATCACGGGACGAGGTTCGGGACCTTGAAGAGATATTTGCCAAGATGGTGGATGACCTGAGGAGCATGATATCTGAGATGAAAAATGTCTCTATTCAGATACAGCAAACCAATAGAAGCCTGCTGGATTTTGTAAAAAAGATTGTGAAGAGGGGCGAGGAGATAGACCAGTTAACGAAGAGTATTGCCAAGGGATCGGAGGAACAAACCCTTATTGTTCAAAAGACGGCCATCAGCCTGGATAACGGTTTGAATCAAATGGACGAGATGGTAAAGCAATCATCGGAGACTGTTTCCAAAGCCAATGAGGCTCGCCTCCAAGCGGAGATAGGTGAAAACAAGGCGAGCCAGACCGTGAAGCATCTGGAAGAAGTTCTAAAACAGATGTCGGAGCATACCCAACCCATGTTCAGATTGGCCAATAAGGTCGAAAAGATTAAGAAGGTCATCAACATAATGGACGATATTGCACAGAAGACCGACCTGCTTTCACTCAATGCCTCCATTGAGGCCACGAGAGCCGGAGAAATGGGGAAGGGCTTCGCCCTAGTTGCTGACGAAATAAGAAGCATGGCTGAAAACTCCAAGCGTTCGTCACAGGATATAAAAACGATGGTGGAGGATATCCTTGAGGACAACAAAACAGCCACCATAGCCCTGACAAAAAGCGAGGAAGGTATTAATAGGGGGCGAGAAACCATACGCAGTATCCTGAATACGTTTAGTGAGACCCTTAAAGACGTGAAAGATATATCTTCAGCGATTAAGGAAGTTGAGGAGGTAACCGGAAAACAGGTTATACAGATGAGGAACCTGTCAGGACACTTTCAGGAGCTTTCCCAGCTTGCCGATAAGAATTTTATCTCCACACAAAAAACCACTGTGGCAACCAAAAACCAGATAGATGATATTGTAAGAATTGCAAAGGCCATGAGGTCTTTGACCGCACTTTCTGAAAAGATGATGTTAACGCAACAGCGCTTCAAGCTTAGTGCGGCCCGGCAACCTGCTTCGGAGGCTGCTTTGGA
>CAZENC010000134.1:4320-8014 GCA_964513115.1 uncultured Desulfobacteraceae bacterium
AACAGCGCTTCAAGCTTAGTGCGGCCCGGCAACCTGCTTCGGAGGCTGCTTTGGATTGATTATCATCAATAGAATCTTTCGCTATTTTATTAGGTGACCTACAGCATGCAGGCGGGCCTAATGAGGTTGTTTTTGAGCAGAGCATGGAACTATTTATCTTCAATTCAGCAGAGGAATACCTGGGAATTGACGCCAACTATGTATACCGGGTGGTGGAGGAAATCAAAATTACACCTGTCCCAATGGCTCCCCCTTATTACCTCGGTCTTATATATTACAGGGGAGAACTGTTTGAGGTTGTCGACATTGTGGGACTGTTGGGTAGCGGGAAAGCGAAATTAAAAGGAAATCCCAGGATTATTCTGTTGAAATGGTCTGATAAAAAACTGGCGGTTATCCCTGACCGGATCTCGGGCCTATTATGGATAGAAGATAAAAAGGGCCAGGACACAATTTTTACCGAAGGAAATCATAGCGTGCGTCTCATTACTCCGGAACACATCTGGAAAAGATTACTGGAACTTCCTTATGGACCTACAAAAATATCAGAAGATTTTTAGTCAGGAGTCGGACAAATATCTCAAAGAACTGGACAGGCTTCTGATCCGTGTGGAGAAGGACCTTTCCGATCTTGAACTTTGGGCGGATATTCACGGCAAGATACATTCCATAAAAGGGATGGCCAGAGCACTCAGCATGGATAAAATTACTGTCTTGGGCCACGCAATGGAAAACTGGTGCAAGCAGTTTCAAGAAGGCGCTATGGATGCCACCTCCGATAATGTCCAGTTGATCTTTCAGGGTGGTGATCTGCTCAGGCTACTGGTCGCGAGAATGGATGATATCAGTTCTGCCGATGATCAAAGGTGGTATGACACCTTGATTTCTCAACTCAGGAAAGGACCTGAAGCAGCATCGGGCGAAGCTGATCGAAAGAGGCCCTTATCCAGGAATGCCGGTTCCTATGTCGAGAGAATGGATTACGTCCGTGTGAAGTACTCTCTGATCGAGGAACTCCTGGGCTTATCCCAGGAGATTATGCTTTCGGAAAAGTCTTTGCCGCCACTTTCCCTGGAACAGATATCGTATGGTCTTAAGAACTGGATCGATGATTATACATCCTTGTTGAAGGGACTTCATTTTCGTTTAGCCCAGTTGAGATTAGTATCAGTGGCTGACTTTGCGGATATCTTCGTCAAGACAATTAGAAACTTGGGCAGGGAAAACAATAAAGCAATCAAATTTGAAGTCATAGGAGGAGAGTTAGAGGCGGATATAACCCTGCTTGAGCGTCTTAGGGAGCCTTTTATTCATATATTCAGGAATTCTATTGCCCACGGCATTGAAAGCTCTGAGGAACGTGTTAACCTTGGGAAAGATCCTGAGGGTAAAATTGTGCTTGATGCGACCCGTCGAGGAGACAGCCTTATTATCAAATTGAGCGACGATGGCAGGGGAATAGACAGTGAGGCCATTAAAAGATACCTAAAGGACAAAAAATATATGAGCGATGACCAGATTGGCCGAATGTCTCAAGAAGAATTATTTGACACTATTCTCAGCCCGGACTTTTCTTCATCATCAACAACCTCTGACATGGCCGGCAGGGGTATCGGCATGAACGTTGTTGCTCAGGCCATCGAATACCTTGGGGGCACCATGACCATTAATTCGGAACAAAAAAAGGGGACTGAATTCAAAATCAAGCTTCCTGTTTCCCTTTCGGTTATTTACGCAATAACCTTTCGAATAGGAGATTATACCCTCTCTATCCCAACATCAAATGTTGTGTCTATAGACCAAATGGAGTCTTTTTCCAATGACAGTGATTCTTACTATAATCTAAAAGGATTGCTGGGAATTCAAGACAGCAAGGGAAAATTGTCTCATGTCTTGAAGGTTAGGTATCTCGGAACAAAGAACGGCAGCGATGACGGAACTAGGAAGGAAATTGATGTGATTGTAGGTGATATTGTAGGCAACAAGCCTGTGATGGTTATGCCCGTAGGAGAATTGCTGGGCAAAGCCAACATCTTTTCCGGAGTTGGAATCATGGAGAACGGCGAAATTTCCATCCTTCTCGACATCGAAAATCTTCCCGAAATGCCTATACACTGAAAAAAGACTCCCCCCACCTTCGCCTCCCATAAGTATGTAATCGTAATCCATATCATATATTGTTGGGCTGAACATGCCTGATCACAGACAAAAGGCTTGGTACGGCACTCTTCTTAAGCCCGCATCTACTCCTACGGTGAAAGCGGCCCTCCCTGTGGTCTGCTGGAACAGAGGAAATTTGGATACCATTAGGCTGTGGCTGTGCAGACCACGAATCGGGCCGCGGCATGGGGAAGAGGGGTTTTATCCGAAAGATGCGTCCTTTCGAAGAGTCCCATACCTTCGCCTCATAGTAATGGGGCTCCCTGATAGGGTGCTAAATACAAAGCCCCGTCTTTTAGGTGGGGATTCTTTACAAAGGTATTAGATTTGCCCCTGCATTGTTCAGGAGAGAAGGCTTCCCCAGTCAAGAGCCTGGAAAGTCTTGTGCAGGAAGTGATCATCGTCTACAGCGTTAAATGAAAGGTTGTTGAAAATTTTTCTGGCGATGGGCTCTACCTCTACCAGGGGAATTACCTCATCGGCAATTCCGTGATAGATCCAGACCGGTAATGAAATTATTTCGTTTTTGCGGGCGGCAAATTCCATGAAGTTGATGGCAGGAGCAAGTAGGATCATTTTTTTAACAATGGGCTGATTCATGACAGCAAACAGGGATGCCATTAATCCGCCGAAGCTGGACCCCACTAACCGGATACCCGATTTGCCGGACAGAATACTCTCAAGTCTCTTCATCCTTTCCTGAAGATTGCCCGTGAAAGTGGGAATGATCATGTCGGGATATCTTTCCCGAAAAAAGACGGCCTTGGTGCCCTTGTTGCTGCTATCCAGACCGTGTATGAATATTCGCGTGCTTTCAGCCATGATTTATAGCCATTCAAGGCCTTTAGGAACGGCACTAACGGATTTTGAGGATTTCATATTCGTTGATACCACCCGGCGTATTTGCCTTTACCTCATCACCCTCTTCTTTACCTATTAACGCCCGGCCAAGAGGAGATGTTACTGATATTTTACCATTTTCAGGGTCAGATTCATATGGACCGATCAGTTGATAGGCAATCTCTTTATCTGTCTTAGGGTCGTATAGTACCACGGTGCGCCCAAAAACTGCCGTATCTGCCGGGCCATCTTCAACATCAATTATTTGCGATTTGGCAATGACCGACTTTAATTCATCAATCCTGGCAGTAAGGTAGGATTGCCTTTCTTTGGCGGCGTGAAATTCCGCATTTTCGCTTATATCTCCATGACTCCGGGCCTCTTCTATGGCCCGGATGTTTTTGGGTCTTTCAACCTTTTTCAGATGCATTAATTCTTGTCTAAGCTTTTCGAGCCCTTCTCTGGTGAAAGGAATCTTATCCATATGTTTATAGCTCCGTTCAAAAGATCTTATTTTTGTGACTGAAGTTTGATAAGTTTAAGACTAAAATCTGATTTTCTACCAGTTTTGGGTCCGGTTTTCCATCTAAAAATTTCAAATCTGGTGACATTTTAGCATTTTATATCCCCAGGCCGAGCGCTGCCCCCCCCTGGCTGATTACAAGGGCCACAAGATAGGCAACGACCAGATTAA
>CAZENC010000135.1:0-7987 GCA_964513115.1 uncultured Desulfobacteraceae bacterium
CAAATATACTCTTAAGCGAGTTTACTTACGAAAGAGTAAAAGATGAATTCGTATGCATGGAGATAGACAGCGTTCGTGTCAAAGGCAAAACCCAGCCTGTAAAAATCTACCAGTTACATGCCCATAAACGGGTTCCCGAGACCCGGGAAAAGGCTATCTTTTATTTTCATAGAGGACTTCAATTATACAAAGAGCAGAAATGGGATGAAGCTATCAAGCTTTTTAAAGGGGCCTGGAAACTGGATAATGACATTTTCGCCGCAAATGTTTATATTGAACGTTGCAAGAACCTAAAGGCCGACCCTCCAGCGCCCGACTGGGATTGTTGTTATACCATGAAGACCAAATAACATTTTCTTCACCGAAAATACTACCGGCCTGCAATTATCAGAAATACTTTACAGTGTAATAGAGCAGCTTCTGGTACTCGATTATCACATCCCTAACATATTCACGTGTTTTCCACCAGTCCTCCGCCTTGAAATCTGAGTAGCGGGAGGGCATCAGCATAATTTTCGTACGGTCTTTCTCGAATATCTTGCGGTAAATCAACCATGCGCGCCTGGTATGCGTGGGAGACGTAACAATTATCAGTGAGCGGAAACCTCTTTTCCGCGCAATTTCTCTGACAACCTTGGCTTCCCCGAGAGTACCTTCAATAAAACTGTCGCCGGTGATACATGCAGATCTAGGAACCCCAAGACCCTTCAGCATCATAATCAAAAGGTCTCTTTCCTCCGGATAATGGACACCTTTTTTCACCAATATACTGTTTCCAGCAGGAGGCTTTTCCCTGCCCACAAAGATATAAGATGACAAGCCTTTCTTGTAGACATCCGCAGACGTGAGACCCCGCTCAACAGGTCTACCCATCAAACATACTATCAGATCTGCCTTTGTGATCTGGTGTTCAACAACCAGGTATCTTCCAAGACGCGTTAAAATCGGGGCGTGATAATAAGAAATCAATACATAAGCAATGAAAAGAAGAAACAGAACCCATTTGAAAATACTCGGGCGCTTGAATTTTTTGCCTTCAGGTTCTAACGGCCTGTTTTCTACTTGAAATCCAGTTTGCCCTGTCCCCTCAGTCCCATTAATATGATGTTCTCCCAAAAAACTTTTGTCACCTCTCTCTTCAGACAGATCCTTGAGATCCAGTTGATTTTCAAGGTGATTCTTAATACGCGACCATAAGTTCATCGCTGACCTCGTATTCGGCAGACAAATCTGTTATGCAATATTGCAATAAGATATTTCTTTTATTGACGAACTTTTTACGAACCCTATAAATAATTCTCGAAAACCCTTCTGAAATGGGAGCCATAAATTGCAAGGGTAATGGCCAGAGGGAAAAGCCGCGGTCTCCTCAACGCGGTCCAGAATAAGAGCTTCCAATAATGCATCCTTTCTTTTCCTATTATGCCCAGGAATAATATGGATTTAAAAAATGCTCCAGAGTATCTCAAATTAAATCGAAATGCCTTTTTTTGCAATGGCTTATAGTCTCTCAAAAAGTTCCTAACCCTTTCATAATATGGTTTTGGCGAATAGATTCCGCTGATAATCCTTTTATAACCGTTGATGAGTACCTCGTAGTCCATTTTGGGAACAAAGTTGATTGAAAAGTCCGTATTGTCGCCCGTAACGTCCTTCAATAACCTCCCCTCTTTTACAAGACGCTTGTAGAGTCTAGTGCCGCGAGGAGCATTTAGTAAGCCCACCATGGCTGTGACAATTCCGCTTTCCTGAATAAATGCGCTGAGCCGTTCGAAAATTGAAAGGGGATCATTATCAAAACCTACTATGAATCCTCCCTGCACCTGCAAACCAAACTTCTGTATCTTTTTTACGCAGGCCACTAAATCACGATTTTTGTTCTGTACCTTATTGCATTCCGCCAGGCTTTCTTCATTTGGTGTCTCAATGCCGACAAACACGGAATCAAAACCGGCCTTACCCATCAATTGCATGAGTTCCACATCGTCAGAAAGATTTATGGATGCTTCTGTATTAAAATTGAAGGGATGTTTTTTCCTTTCCATCCATTCAATAATTGCAGGCAAAATACTCCTTTTTAATTTTTTCCTGTTTCCTATAAAATTATCGTCTACAAAGAATACATCACCTCTCCAGCCCTGGGAGTAAAGGGCGTCCAATTCGCCTAATATTTGGTCTCCACTCTTTGTTCGCACTTTATGCCCGTAAAGCACCGATATGTCACAGAATTCACAATTAAAAGGACAGCCCCGGGAATACTGCATATTCATAGATGCATACTTCTTCATATTGATAATTTCCCAGAGCGGAACAGGAGTTTCCTGTATATCCGGCAATTCCTCGGAAGTATATATATGTCTTGCACATCCATTTTTCAAATCCGCTAAAAAGGGCGGCAGAGTAATTTCCGCCTCATTAAGCACAAAATAATCTACATCATCGACTTCCTCATATCCGGTAGTGAAGAGCGGACCACCGGCCACAATTTTGAGACCCATTTTTTTGCATCTGCTTATTACTTCCTTTACCGATTCATTTTGGATTGACATAGCACTAATAAATGCAAAATCTGCCCACTCAAGTTCCTTGTCCCGTAGTGTAGCAACATTCAGATCTACAAGCCTTTTGTCCCACTCTTCTGGAAGCATTGCTGCTACGGTCAATAACCCCAGAGGAGGGTGACTTGCCTTTTTTGAAATAAATTTCAGGGCATAACTAAAACTCCAGAATGTATCTGGGTATTTTGGATAAACTAGAAGAATTTTCATACGGCCTCCTTATTCATGCTGCTTGAAAGACACCAAATATTTCTCCCGAAATATTTAGTGAAAAGGTGTCTGAGCCTCCTCTCAGGTCAAACTCTCCAGACAAAAACCTCGTGACAGGAATCATCTCCTCTAGCAATCATGCGATCTTTCATGTACTCAATCTTCGGGTGGTAGCCATTGAAATAAACTGCTGCAATATCACACATCCATCTGGTCAGATCGCCTAATCCAAGTTCATTAAAAGCTTCATAAATCAAACACCTTCTAATTATTATTTCGAATCTTTTCTCGGATTCTTCAATCACATGAAACACAACATTATTTCATCATTGTATTATTATAGGACAAAGGTTAATTTCGCAAATTGCCTAGGCAATAGTGTATCCGTTTTCATATAGACAGGTGGTTTCTTTTTGTTGTATAGAGGACGCGCCCAAATTTTTACCTTGTGCCGGAAAATGTGAGGTAAATATTTATTTAAGGGTTAATTGTAATGAAAGTCAACTGCCAAGATCACAGAAAATCAATGGAACTGCTCGGGCTAAAACTACGGCTGAAAAACGGCATCTCCGATCCGGATGAGCAAAAAAACGTCAAAGACAGGATTAGAACCCTCGAAAAGGAACTGAACATGAACTGAAACACAAGTTTTGTGTTATTTTATAGAAATCACTCATGACTTCTTAACCGCTTTCTGAACTTTCAAGACCCCGCAGGATTATCCCTCTCGCCTTTTCCATCAATTCTTTTATATCAGCATCTCTATATTTAGCGATATCTATAGGTTGATGGATAATCATCTTTACCTTGCCGGGTAAAAGCCTAATGGTTTTGGGTGGTAAAATATTTTTTGTGCCAACAATGGTAATTGGAAGAATCGGGATATTGATATTAAATGCCATTTTGAATGCACCTTTTTTAAACCTTCCCAGTTCATTATTTCTGCTTCTCGAACCTTCGGGAAAAAATATCACCGATGTGCCGTCAACAATCTGGTTCCTGGCGGCGTTTATTGCAGCCAGGGCGGCTTTGGTATTAGATCTGTCAATGAATATATGCCCTATTTTTTCGCATCCGATTCCAAGTCCCGGCACTTTTCTCAATTCACTCTTTATAACCCATCTGAAATCTATACCCAGCCACCCGTATAAAACAAGAACATCATAATGGCTCTGATGATTACAGACAATAACGTAGGACTGCTTTTTATCAATATTTTCCCTGCCAACGACTCTGACGAATATGGGTGTCAGATAGGCAATTAATCTTGCCCATATTACACCGCCAATCAAACTGGCTATCCTGGGATTTGTAACATAAACCAGAACAGCAGTCAGGGAACCAAAGAAAAGGGTAGATAGCACGAGATAGGGTGCAAAAAAAAGCCACTTATACGGCTGATAAAGTAAGTGCAATATATTCTTCATACATTATATCCTCTAAAAACTTTTTGCGCTATCCAACATCAATGTCACGGGACCGTCATTTATTAGATAGACATCCATCATTTCCTGGAATTGGCCGGTTTCAACATGGATACTTTTTGCTCTCAAAAGCCCGACAAAATACTCATAGAGCTCTTTTGCCCGTTCTGGTCGGGCGGCCTTGGCAAAAGAAGGCCTTCGCCCTTTTCGGCAGTCACCCCATAGGGTAAATTGAGACACAACCAGCACGGATTTGCGGGTATCTATTAAAGAAAGATTCATCAAATCCTTTTCATCTGCAAATATCCTTAGGTGAGCGATCTTGTTGGCCAGATAATCGCAGTCCTTTTCCGAATCATCCTCTCCCACACCCAAAAAGACGAGTAAACCCGGGCCAATGACACCGACAGCCCTGCCCTTGACTTCTACTTTGGACTCTTTTACTCTCTGAACAATAGCTCTCATATGCTGACCGCTGATCCCTGACGGTTTGCTAATTGGGCGTCGGTTCAAATTGATGGACTCGTAAAAAGTCCATCAATCCCGCATAGCGGGAGGGTGAGGGTGGAACCATTTGAATTCACTTCAAATGGTGGGGGAGGGGTAGCCCTTCCCCGCCGAGTGAAAAGGCCCAGAATGACTTTTTACGAGGTTATCAAATTAGTGTAATAAATATTCGTACAGCTTCCCGGCGTTGAAGGATTCCCTGTCAAATGACTCCTACAATTATCCTAATTAATCCCTGGATTTATGATTTTGCAGCCTACGATCTCTGGTCAAAGCCACTCGGACTCCTCTATCTTGCAGGCTACCTAAGGCGCTGCGGCTTTAAAATACATTTGATAGACTGCCTCGATGTACATCATCCAAAAATGAAGGCCGACCCATCCATGAAAATGCCCACCAGGCGCTCATACGGAACCGGGAAATATTGGCGCAAGAAGATTCCAAAGCCCTCTCCCCTAAAGGATATTCCGAGACCTTACAGTCGTTATGGCCTTTCATTTAAAATATTTGAAGAAGAATTGAACAAAATACGCAGGCCAGCCGCGATTCTCGTGACCTCGCTCATGACGTACTGGTATCCGGGAGTCAGTGAGGCAATCAGCCTGGCCAAAAAAAAACATCCTGGTGTACCGGTCATCTTAGGAGGGATTTATGCCAACCTTTGTTACGACCATGCCTTGAAGAATCTGGAGGCAGACAGAGTGATAAAGGGCAATGATCCTAGGTTCCTCCTACAGGTTCTTAGTGACTTTGGGATCACCACTCCGGTATCTTTTTCTGACTCAGGCTATGCTCCATACCCGGCCTTTGATCTCTTAACCCGCATTGACTATATCTGCCTTCTCGCCTCAACAGGCTGTCCTTACCGCTGCCGGTACTGTGCCAGCCATTTTCTAAACCCTCATCCTACCCGAAGAGAGCCGGATGAAGTCTTAGATGAAATCCTCTACTGGCACAAAGATTTTGGGATCCGTGACTTCTCGTTTTATGATGATGCTCTCCTGATTGACTCTGATGACCATTTTATGGTGCTTCTTGAACGTCTTGAGCGACTTCAACTGAATCTCAGGTTTCATACTCCCAACGCATTGCATGTAAAAAAAATTACACGGGATATTGCTGTGCTTATGCACCGAACCGGCTTCCGTACCATACGCCTCGGGCTGGAGACTTCAAACTTCACCATGCACCGCGATCTGGATAATAAGATCACTGAAGGTGATTTCGAGCGTGCCGCACACCTCCTGCTTAAAGCGGGTTTTACCTGTTCTCAGGTCGGGGCTTATATTCTCATTGGATTGCCTGGTCAATCCGTTTTATCCGTGACCGATACGATCAACTTCGTAGCAAGGACAGGCACTACGCCTTTTCTTTCCGAGTACTCACCCATACCCCATACATTCCTATGGAAAGAGGCCCTGAGTCACTCTAAATTTGATCTCGCCTCAGAACCTTTATTCCACAACAATACCTTGCTACCATGCTGGGATGATTCTCAGAAAAAGGAACTTCCCAGGTTAAGAAAACGTGTTCTGGAAATCCGACAGCGGTACAGAGGCAGTCAGCATTGAGAAGAAGAAAAGCATTTCAAAGTTCCTTGGCTTTTTGTCCGGGATCAAGGGTTTTTGGTCTCCCATTATATAATACTAACTACTAGGAGCCTGTCGGAGAACCGGTTCTGTTGGAGGCTGATGGAAAATCTCCAGATACAAGGCATCCGAAATCCCGAGGAATGAGGCGTACATAGAAGTACGCCGCAACAACGAGGGATGAGGATAACGCAGTAGATGGGGGTTTTCCGACAGCCTCCTAGCCTCTATTTATTATGCTTGCAGCATACCCCGCGCCGAACCCATTATCTATGTTCACCACTGTCACCCCTGCCGCGCAAGAATTTAGCATGCCCAAAAGCGCGGCAATACCATTAAAACTGGCCCCGTAACCCACACTGGTAGGGACTGCGATCACCGGCTTATCAACAAGCCCTGCCACAACGCTCGGTAAGGCTCCCTCCATCCCGGCTACCACTACGATTACGGAGGCCTTCATTATCCTTTCTCTCTGGCTGAGGATTCGGTGAAGACCTGAAACGCCCACATCATAAATAGTATCTACCTCATTTCCCATAAACCGGGCTGCTACGGCTGCCTCTTCCGCCACATGGATATCTGATGTCCCGGCGCTCATGACAAGGATTGTCCCCTTGCCGGACTTTTTTAAAGGATGTTTGATCAGGGTCAGTACCATCGACTTTGTATTATAGGTGCTGTCAGGGAACCTGTTTTGGATTTCTTGTGCCTTCTCCGGTAAAAGTCGTGTCACCATGATGTTTTGTTCCCGGACAACCATGCGCTCCATAATACCCAGTATTTCCAACACCTCCTTGCCCTCACCGAAAATGACTTCCGAGAGCCCTCTTCTCAGGCTTCGGTGATGGTCGATACATGCAAAACCTAAATCTTCGAAAGGCAGGCTTTTAAGCCTTTCGAGGGTATCTTCAACGGTAACCTCACCTTTACTCAAACGAACCAGAAGATCTTCTAAAACATCTCGGTCCAATGTTCCTTTAACCTCTTGGAAAGTGTCAAGTTATCGGCTTTATCAAAATCAGTCGGCCAGCTTTTTTGCCAATTCCGCAACCCTTCTGCCGAGCTTTATCGCATTATCCTCAGCATTGCTGTCAGGAGATCCCACGCAGGCTACCCCAAAGTGGCCGGTTGCGGACATTGGGTCGCCCACAATGACCATGCCATAAACCAGCATGACCTGAATAATGGACATCATAGTAGTCTCCTTACCGCCAGTAGGATTTCCGGAAGTGGCAAAAACCGCTCCAACCTTGCCCTCCATCTGTTTGCGAACACTTATAAACTCGTCGAAGACTTTCTTCAATTCAGCCGCCATGACGCCGAAATAAACCGGGGAACCAGCAATGACCCCCCCCGATGAAATAAAATCCTCCTTGGTTACATTATCGGTGTGCTTGAGAACAACATCAACTCCTTCTACATCTTCAACACCTTTGGAAACCGCCTCAGCCAACTTCCGGGTATTGCCTCCCTTTGAGAAATACAGCACAAGGACCTTCATAAGAAACCTCCTTATTATAAGGGCTTTTGTTTCAGTTAGATGGACAATTATGATAATTTTATAGTGATAATAAATCAAGCCAATATGGGATAATAATGGAAGACCGGCCTGAAAAAAGACTAAAGCAGGCCTTTTTCTTTCAAAAAAGACATGGCCCGATGCCCTATAGTTGTAACCTGACTCAGGGCCTGGGTAAGT
>CAZENC010000136.1:0-7888 GCA_964513115.1 uncultured Desulfobacteraceae bacterium
ATCGGAATTACAATTAGCAATTGGCTCTTGGCTTGTTGCTAAAGCAAACCATATTTTTAGCCTGTTGCGAAATGAATCTATATTCTACCGAATCTTATCGACACTCCCAAAAACCAGGAAAACATTGCATCGGAATTACAATTAGCAATTAGCTTTTGGCTTATTGCTCAAACAACCTATATTTTCAGCGTGTTTCGAAATGATGCTAATTGCTTTACCAAAATTTGTGCCCTTTCTTCGATGTCTTTATATAAACCCTGATCAATATATTCATAAAGGACTGCTAAATCAAATGCTGCTACAGTTTCGTATACGGATCTTATGGATATTCCCAAAAATCGGGCAAACTCAGCATCTGAATTATCAGCTGAACCCTCAGCAATGTTAAGTACAATAGAATTCAACGCCCTTTCTATTTGATTTGCAAGACCTTTATCCAGGTTTGCAAAATACTTATTAACGATATCACGACAAAATTTGCAATAGTCTTTAGCATCCTGGTAAACTCTGAACTTCTTAAATCTAAATTTCAAATGAAAAAATCCTTATAGCTAAAAGCTAATTGCCATAAGCCAATTGTGAAATTTGACAAAGTCAAATTTCCTGGCGGAGGGAGTAGGATTCGAACCCACGGTCCCTCTCGGGACAACGGTTTTCAAGACCGCCGCCTTCAACCACTCGGCCATCCCTCCGGGAATTCCGATACATCGGAACTACAAATTGCAATTGGCTTTTGGCTTATTGCTCAAATAGCCTGTGGCTGTTAGCCTAACACTCCTCGTCCCAATAGTCAAAAATTTTTGAGGTATCCAGTATAAGGCGGTGAAAAATACAACAATACATTTAGAAGAAAATCATCTGCAAAAAAGTTGATAATTGCAAAAGGATTCAAGGGTTCGAAGTTCAAAGATTAGGAGCTCAAAGCTCAAAGCTGAAAACTAATTACCTGACAGGATTAATAAGCCTGAGGCTTATAAACAGGATCTACAGGATAATAGAGCTATTTGATAACAGACAAGAAGTTTGTGGCAACTGTCGGCCGGTCCATCGTTTTCGGAAATCAGCCTGCTCATTTCCGAGACCGATTGATCGGCCATTGCCATTGCTCAACGATGGTTGATTTCGCCGGAGACAAAATCAACATGCCACGAATGCTCTCATAAAAGCATCCGGTAGATCCTGTAAATCCTGTCTGAGAAAGAAGCTGAAAGCTCGAATTTCAAAAAAAGGCACCAGGCCTTAAAGGCAAGGTGCCCCTGACAACACTAATACAAGATATTAGATCTTGTTTACGTTTTTGGCTACAGGCCCGCGATCACTCTCTTCAACATCAAAACTCACCCTCTCGCCTTCAGCAAGCGTCTTGAATCCGGGTATATTGATGGAGGAGTAGTGAACAAATATATCACGCCCCTCGTCCTGTTCAATAAAACCATACCCTTTTTTTTCACTAAACCACTTTACTATTCCTTCTGCCAAAGCCCCGACCTCCTTTCAAAATTTTCTATAATGATCCCAAGCCTAAGGTCGCCACTCTGGCGAATAAACAATCCTTCAGAGCAAAGCCGACCCGCAAACTTGTCCGGGCCATTAACGCCAAGCAAGGTAGCATAGAGATTTGTAATAGGTCAAGTCAAAAAGCCGTATTAATCAATTTGTGTCCGCTACAGAAATAGCTTCACGCATCAAGCTTATGGTCTTTTCGTAATCTTCACTATAAAAGATGGCAGAGCCCGCCACAAAAACGGTTGCACCGGCTGAAGAAACCTGCCCTATGGTCCCCGGGGCGATTCCACCGTCAACCTCGATCTCAACGTTCGAACCTCTTTTATCAATCTCTTCCCTCAGTCGTTTTATTTTCGCGACAACCATCGGGATGAATTCCTGGCCCTCAAAACCGGGATTTACCGTCATTAATAGCACCATATCCAGGTCATCCAGTACATATTCAAGACAATCCAGGGTCGTAGCCGGATTCAAAGAAACACCCGGCTTCACACCTTTATCTCTAATATAATGGATCGTCCTGTTCAGATGGTTAACGGTCTCTGCATGAACCGTAATGATGTCGGCCCCCGCTTCTGAAAATTCATCAATAAAACTATCCGGGTCCGAAATCATCAGATGGACGTCCAATGGCAATTTCGTAACTCGCCTGACGGCCCTAACGACCAAAGGGCCGATAGTTATGTTAGGCACGAAATGTCCATCCATAACATCAATATGGATGTAGTCAGCTCCCGCCTTCTCGACGGCCTTAACTTCTTCCCCGAGCCTGGTAAAATCTGCCGAAAGAATCGATGGTGCTATTTTTCCCATTTAGGTTCCTCCGTAATCATATCCATCGTGTATCTCGTGTTACGTCCCAGAAATATCTTAAATAATTTAACCAAGTTTTGTGTCTCGAAAAAGTGTTTTTAAAATCCTAAATTCGAATATCAAAATCCGAAACAAATCCGAACATCAAATATTTCAATAACAAAAACAAGAAAAATGGAGGCACAAGGGACAAGACATCTTGTTTAGGACATTTGAATTTCTGTCATTAGATATTGTTTCGAATTTCGTGCTTCGTATTTCGGATTTTTTTCTAATTTCGTGCTTAGAATTTGCCGTTTTAAAAATAAGAAAATGATTAAGCAGTCTTAACAAACAGTGCCCCGAAAAAACCATCCATTCCGTGAACATGAGGAAAAATCCTCAAAAATCCCCGGTCATCAATCAAATCATGCCACCAGGAGGGAATATGTAGCTTCGGATCCATAAGGGCCATTTGCCTGTTCTTTTCCATAAAATCATCGATCACTTGATCATTTTCATCCCTTGAAATCGTGCAGGTCACATAAAGCAACCTGCCACCCTTCCTAAGCATGGTTACCGCATTATCCAAAATCCTAGTCTGCAAACGGGCTAATTCTTTAAGGTCGTCTTCACGTTTATTCCACTTTCCGTCGGGATGCCGGGAGATAACTCCCAGTCCCGAGCAGGGTCCGTCAACAAGGACCTTATCAAAGGAACCCTTAAAGAGAGAAGAGGTATCACCAGCGGCATCTGCGACAACCGGACTAATACAACCGATTCCAAGACGGTCGGTATTTTTTGAAAGCCTTACCAGCCTGCCATGGTTGATGTCAAGTGCAACGATTCGTCCTTTAACTTTCAGTAGTTCCGCAAGGTGGGTTGTCTTCCCTCCAAGACCTGCGCAGATATCCAGGACAGAGTCCCCCGGTTTTGGACAAAGGAGATAAGAACAAACCTGGGCGGCCTCATCCTGTACTTGAAACAGTCCTTCTTTGAAAACACTCAACTCGTTAACAGGCCCGGCTAAACCTTCAATACGTATACCATCAGGTGAATATGAGGTTTCCTTTGCGATTATCCCTTCCTTCTCCAAGAGCTTGATCAAACCAGGTCGGTCAACCTTTAGGGAATTTCTTCTGATTATGAGGTCCGGGATCCGGTTTCCCGCCGCGAGTAGACTCTCAGCCGAATCGATTCCCAGCTCCCTGATCCATTTTTCCACAATCCATGTGGGATAGGAGTGAAAAACAGACAGATAGCGGACCCGGTCGTCTTCCGCATCAGGGAAAGTAATCTGATCTTTCCGGCGGCAAATAGCTCTCAAAATGCCATTTACGAATCCGGCCAAGTGTCTCCGCCCCTCAGCGGTTGCCTGTTTGACTGCCTCATTGACCGCAGCAGATTCAGGCACCCTGTCCATAAAGAATATTTGATAAAGGGCAAGACGCAGGATATTCAGTATTGGAGGCTCAATTTCCTTGAAAGGAAAGCGTACAGCCTGTTTAATTATCCAGTCCAGCCTAAGCCGCCATCTTAAGACCCCCTGAACCAGATGAACCGTAAAGGCTCGATCCCGTCCGTCGAGACGCGGTTCCTGACGGAATATATTTTCCAGGTATCGTTCCGCAAAACCGGGTCTGCGATCCGGGCTATTCAGCGCTCTTAGTGCCAGGTCCCTCGGTATCGCCGACTTCATAATCCAAAAAGGTTTTTATTCCCCTTTCAACCAGCTCCATATCAACGTCCGTATCATAACACGGTCCAAAAGGCCTTATATTAAATATGCCGAAAACGGGGATCGGGTACGTATCCTGAATCCCGCTGGTGAGATCCCGTTCACACGCCACTGCGACTATGACCTCAGGCCTTTTCTCTACCACGATTTTTCTGGCCAGGGTTCCGCCGGTTGCCACTGCCACAGGGATATGATACCTCTTCGACAGGGCAACCAGATCTTTTATCTTGCACTTTCCACATGCCTGGCAGTTCTCCACGTTTCCTATAATCCTTACCTTGCATTCATGAAACTGAAGGCAGTGGGGAAGAAGGAGCAGAAGTCTTTCCGCTTTCACCTTCCTGGCTTCGGCAAGAACCAGTTGATTGTTGATGGCAATAAATGATCTCCGGGTCTCCTCCTTGGTGATACCCAAGAATTTACCCACAACGACCAGTAATGGAAAAAGTATCCGGATGACAACGCCCCGTATACGGCGATTAAAGAAAAGATTCTTTCCATGAATAATTGTAAATACAAGGGTTAACGCACCTCCTAATGCAAAAAGGACAAACCCGGCGAAAACAACTGCCAAAACAAGCGGAAGACGTGGGTGAATATTGGCCAGCCCGACATACGGCACCCACCAGAGGAAAAATGCCAGACCTACCAGGACTATGCATGTAACAAGCAAAAGGAAAACAAACGTCCTTTTCTCAGGTCGCTGCAAATCTTCAAGTCCGGCCGGGTCTCCTGTTTTAGAAGACACCGGTAGGCTCACCTCTTGAGACAGGGCTTTTGATGGATTTGATGACCCCTTCATTTTCCCAGAACCGTTCCTGTATTTATAGGAAATCCTCTCAGAAAATCACTCGCAATAAGCCTCTTCTTTCCAGGGATCTGCAATTCCCTGACCTCGATAATACCCCCGGAAGTTTCCACTTGAAGCGCTCCGTGTAAATGCCCTGAAACCCTTCCCGGCACAACATCACTCCGATCTTCATCTGTAACCCTTGACGAAAAAAGCTTGATCTCCTTTCCCGCCAACATTGTAAAGGCTCCCGGCCAGGGATCCAGAGCACGGATGTGGGCCGATATTGCTCCTGCCGGCTGGGCCCATTTTACCAGAGACATGCGCCGATCAATCTTCGGCGCATAAGTTGCCCTGGAATGATCCTGCGGTTCCTCACTCAAACGGTTATCCGCCAATCCTTCAATGGTCTCCAACAATAAGTCGCCGGCAAGTACGGAAAGACGATCATGAAGCTCACCGGCATTTTCCTCCCGGCCGATTAGTACTTCCCGCTGGAGGAGAATCGGTCCGGTATCAAGACCTTCATCCATGAGCATGGCAGTCAAACCGGTCTTGGCTTCATCATTGATAATGGCCCAATGGATGGGGGCGGCACCTCGATACCTTGGCAAAAGGGACGCATGGATATTTACGGCACCCCGGCGACCGGTTTCTAAAAGTCCTTTTTTCAGGATCTGACCGAAAGCCACAACAACAAGAAGGTCAGGCGTTAGACTTCTAATCACCTGACAGAATTGCTCATCCGATGCCTTTTCCGGTTGTAAGACACGTAACCCGTACTTCTCAGCCGCACGTTTAACCGGAGAGGAAACAACTTTCCTGCCTCTTCCCTTGGGTCTATCAGGTTGTGTAACTACTGCCGGGATAACATGACCCCGATCCACAAGCGCCTTGAGGCAGGGCAAGGAAAAATCAGGCGTCCCCATGAAGACAATTCTGGGACGGGCCGGAAATTTTTCTGTATACTCAGGTTCCATAGCTCCCGACTTTGTCCAGGCACCTTTTACGACATAGTCTAATCATTTCATCTCTTTCAACTTTTTCTTCAGCTTCTTTTTATAAAGGGCCCTTTTAAGGCTGCTAATATGATCGATATAGAGAACTCCATTTAAATGATCAATCTCATGTTGAAGGCAGATGGCAAGCAGGCCTTCTGCCTCTATGTCAAAGGGTTTGCCATGACGATCTACTCCCCGAACCTTCACCTTGGCGTCGCGGGTGACTTCAGCCGAGAAGTCAATCACGCTTAGGCAGGCTTCCTCATATTTCACCTCCCCTTCACTCAAAACAATTTCAGGGTTGATCAACACGCAGGGTTCCCTTCCCTCTTTACCTGGTTGGAGATCAAATACTATCAACCGTTCCAGCTCACCCACCTGATTTGCAGCCAGACCTATGCCCGGGGCGCTGTACATGACATTGATCATATGATCGGCAATTTTCAGCAAATTCCCATCGATGTTTTCAACCGGCAGGGCAGTCGCTCTCAACACTGGATCCGGATAGGTGTAAATAACAGGTTTATCCTCTTGGTTATTCATTATTTGACCTTTGAATAATACTAAACATAACACTAAAATAAATCAAGGCAACTATGAAATAAACGGGCTTGACTTTTCCCTGCCATACACCTATTCAGATGACATGAAAAAAAGAGCAACAGAATTTCTGTTTGAAGCGGGCATGTTAAAAAAGACTCCCCGCACAGGCTACCAGTTCCTCGGCTCCGGAGGAGAATCGGTTGCAGACCACTCCTTCCGTACAGCTGTTATCGGGTATGTGCTCGCCTCTCTGGAACCAAGTGCTGACCGGAACAAGGTTGTTCAGATGTGCCTTTTCCACGATTTTGCTGAAGCCAGGACCGGCGATCATAACTATATGAACAAAAAATATGTGAAAGTGGACGAGGACACTGCAATTGAACAATCGGTAAAAGGACTGGACTTCGCTGATGAGGTTTTGAACCTGACCCGGGAATTCAATACATGCGACACAATTGAAGCTCGTCTGTCCAAGGATGCCGATCAGCTTGACCTGATAATGGAACTGAAGGAACAGCAGGATCTGGGAAACCCCAATGCAGAAGACTGGATCTCTTTCGCGATCAAAAGACTGGTCACGGAAACCGCTAAGGAGTTGGCGAAGGAAATCTTGACAACTCACAGCACCGACTGGTGGTTTGACAAGAAGACAGATTGGTGGGTTAATGGCCAAGGAAACCAGCAGGAAGGAAAGTAACACTTCCAAACTCCCCGGTCAAAGGGCTGTAATGAGGATCAGCCTGATCATTTCCCTGCTCTTTCATGTGATCGCGCTCTTTAGCGTTCAAAAGGCTTTTCCCATTAACTGGATGAAACCACTTAGAACCTACCACGTTGAGCTTCTGCGACCACCGGTGGATTCATTATATGATGAACAGGCAGCCGGTACAAATCTAGCCAGGATTAAACCCCAGGAAGAGAAACCACCTGAAAAAACCGAGGATACAATATCCTTAGACACCAAAGACAAGAGATATGTTTCTTATGCCAAGGTCATAAAAGAAAGGCTGATGCAGCACTGGGAATATCCCCGTAAAGCCAGGGATAACCTGATTGAGGGGCAGGTCCTTGTCATTTTCAGCCTGGACAGGCAAGGGAATTTACAGGACATAAAGATTCTGATGCCTTCTACCTATGCGATTCTTGACGAGGAGACGCAAAGGGCAATCAGGGCTTCGGCCCCCTTCCCTCCATTTCCCGGCTCCGTCACTGTTCAAAAATTGAATATTAAGGCAAATTTCGCATATGTCCTTACAACCCGCCGTCCTTGATTCAAAATCGTATTTCATCTTGATGATTGATCAGGCTTGATTACAGGAAGCGCGGGTGATACCATATCGGAAAATAAAGGTTATTAATGAATATTCTCAAAGGAATAAAATATAATCTACAAGGTCTATGGCTTGGCATAAAAACGCCCAAGCTCCTGTTCCTGGGATTTATACGCTTTGCGGTCGTTGTCCTCATTACAATAGTCTCTTCGGGCCTTATCCTCGCATACCATCAGGAGATCCTGGG
>CAZENC010000137.1:0-5184 GCA_964513115.1 uncultured Desulfobacteraceae bacterium
CCGGAGCTTTCCAACTCGGTCGGTCCTCGGCTGCATGCATATTGTACTTCTTTAGGTAAAGCCATACTGGCAAACCTGCCCCCTGAGGAATTCGAAAGATACCTGGCCGAGACCGAATTAGTCGCCTTTACACCGGCTACTATCACTGAGAGAGAGATTCTCATGCAGGATATCAGGGCGATTCGGGAGAGACGCTTTTCCATCGATAGGGAGGAATCCCTGGTGGGCATAGCTTGTATGGGTGCGCCGATTTTTGATGGCAACAACGAGATCCTTGGCGCCTTGAGTTTATCCGGTCTGTCGAAGCGCCTCTTGGATAAGGATCGCCTTGACGACCTGACCGGTGACCTGTTGAGGACAGCTGATGAAATATCTCGGAGTCTTGGATACCTGCCCAAGTTAGCCGACTTTCGATAATGAATATGCCCCGGTATGCTCGAGATCGACAGCTGTAGGTAGCCCGGATGCCTTTTTTCGCTAACGATTTTTACGTTTGAGAGGTAACCCATGAGAGTTTACGGATCTAAGGAATTGACAGCAGATGTGCTCGGCGGAGACCTTTGTATCGGCTGCGGGGCCTGCGTGGAGCTGTGCCCCTATTTTCGCAACCATCGGGGTAGGACCGTGCAGCTTTTCAAGTGCGACCTTGAGCAGGGCCGCTGTTATGTAGCCTGCCCCAAGGCCGAGGTGGACCTGGATGAACTTTCTCATCTTTATTGGAATGAGCCCTATCAGGGTACACCAATAGGAAAATATGAAAAGGCTTTTGCCTCCCGGGCCAGTGACAGGATGCCTGCCGGTCGCTTCCAGGGTGGCGGCACGGTTTCGGCCCTGCTGTTCCAGGCCATGAAACAGGGTTTAATAGAAAGGGCTGTGCTAACCGGACAGGACCAAGGCGGTCCTCGTCCAATCATTGCCACCACCCCGGGGGAGATCATATCCTGCGCCGGTTCCAAGTTTGGTGCAGCCCCTACGCTTACGGCCCTGAACCGGGCCGTGGCAGAAGGATGCCGTAACCTCGGCGTAGTAGGCACCCCCTGCCAGGTTACTGCGATCGCCAAGATACGCAGCAACCCCATGGAAATAGACGATTTTGAGGATGCCGTCTCGCTGGTTATCGGACTTTTCTGCAACTGGGCCCTGGACCAGAGGTCTCTTCGAGCATTTTTGACCACTCGCTTAGACATTTCCCGGGTCAAATCCATGGACATTCCACCTCCTCCGGCCAATACCCTGGTAGTCGAGTTGGATGGAGAGACCATCGAGTTCCCCCTTGATGAGATTCGATCTTTTATCCCGGAAAGTTGTGGATTTTGCCCGGATATGACCTCGGAGTGGGCCGATCTTTCAGTAGGAATGTTCGAGGGAAGGCCCGGGTGGAACACCCTTTTGGTGCGTACCGAAAGGGGGCGCGAACTGGTGAAAAGTGCAGAAGCGGCCGGGCTCCTTAAGACGCAGCCCATGCCGGAGGAGAACCTGGAGCACCTGAAGGGAGCCGCCGCCGATAAGAAGCGCCGGGCCTTTCAGGCAATGGATCATAAGGGGATTTTAAATTCGTGCGATGAAGGGGTCCATGCCCTGATGCGGGTGGGCCAGGATGTAGCCAATAAAATAATAAGAGAATAAACCGGAGGAGATATGTCTACGATTGATGAAGGCCGTTCTGGAGAGATTCGTTTTCTCCAGGGAAACGAGGCCATAGCCCGCGGCGCTTTGGAGGCGGGCATAAAAGTGGCAGCCGCATATCCCGGCACCCCCTCTTCGGAGATTCCGGAGAGGCTGGCCGAGGTGGCCGCGGAGCAAGGTCTGTATATGGAGTGGTCGGTGAATGAAAAGGTTGCCCTGGAAGTGGCGGCCGCGGCAAGCTTGGCCGGGCTGCGTTCACTGTCCGCCATGAAGCAGGTGGGGGTAAACGTGGCCTCCGACTTTCTGCTTCCCCTTGCCCAGTATGGTACCAGGGCCGGCATGGTTTTGGTCACCTGCGAGGACCCGGGAGCGCTTTCCAGTGCCAATGAAGGCGATTCGCGTCAATATGCCCGTATGATGGAATTTCCTTTGGTGGAGCCCGGCGACTTCCAGGAGGCAAAGGACATCACCAAATGGGCCTTTGAACTCTCAGAGGAACTACGCAATGTCGTTATGGTCCGCAGCGTCACCCGGATGTCTCACGCAAGCGGCAACGTCGTCCTCGGTGATATTCCCAAAAGTGAGGTTGTGGCCCGGTTCAACTATGAAGGCTCTCCATTTGGTCAAATGGAAGGAGTCATCGACAGTGCCCCCCCCCTGGCTGCCTATTACCATAGGCGCCAACAAGAGAAACTGAAGCGGGCGGCGGAAATATTCGAGGACTCGCCCTTCAATGCTTACTCCGGTCCGGATTATCCGGAATTGCTGATCATTACCAGCTCGATTTGTCATCTATACTGCAAAGAGGCGATTCACGTGCTTGGGATCTCGGACAGGGTGGGTCTGCTCAAGCTGGGCACGACATGGCCGCTTCCAGCCCGTTTGTTGGAAAAGCACCTGGGAAAAAGCGACCGGGTCCTTGTGGTCGAGGATCTGCTTCCCTTTTTGGAGGACAACATCAAGGTCATGGCGGCCGAATTGGGTCAAAAGATCGGGTTCAAGAGGTTTTATGGCAAGAAGGATGGAAGCCTGCCGTCGGTCGATGAACTCAACCCGGATCTTGTGGAGGCCGCGCTGACAAAAATTCTTGGAGTTGAGGGGCCGGCAGGGCCGGAAGAGTATCGTAAACAGATGGAAGAAGTAGTGAAAATAGGCGCACCTGCCAGAATGATGACATTCTGTCCCGGTTGCCCGCACCGAGCCTCCTTCTGGTCGATTCATAACGCCTTGACCCTGGACGGCCGCAAGGGTTTTGCCTGTGGTGACATTGGCTGTTACGCCCTGGGTACAACCGCGGTGGGTTTTGAAACATTAAAGACGGTTCATGCCATGGGTTCCGGGGCCGGCTTGGCCTCCGGTTTCGGACAATTCAAGCCCTTTGGATTTAATCAACCGGTCGTCGCCGTGTGCGGCGATTCCACTTTCTTCCATGCCGTCATGCCGGCTCTGGTCAACGCGGTTCACCTCCAATCCAATATCATTTTGGTGATTTTGGACAACGGAGGAACCGCAATGACCGGCTTCCAACCTCATCCCGGGGTCGCAGTGAAGGCCATAGGGAAAGAGTCGTCTGCTATTGATATGGCCGATGTATGTCGAGGCATTGGGGCAGAGGTGAAAGTCTGCGATCCCTTTGACTTGGAACAGACCCAGGCGAACCTTTTGGAGATGATTGAGGGCGAAAAGGGGGCAAAAGTACTTGTCCTGAGACAGAGCTGCGCCCTGAGCCCCGAAAAGAAGCACAAAAAGATGTTCGACATGTCGGTTGACCAAACACTCTGCCTGGGTGATGCTTGTGGCTGTAATCGGCTGTGCACACGTATTTTTCGCTGTCCGGGCCTGGTCTGGGATAAACAGAACAAAAAGGCCAGGATCGATTCGGTATTGTGCGTCGGCTGTGGTGTCTGCGCTTCAATCTGCCCCAGGGGGGCCATCAAAAAAGAGGAGGCCGTTTAAGATGGGAAAAACGACACTCATCCAAGACCCGTTCAATCTGATCATCACAGGCGTTGGGGGCCAAGGCAATGTGCTGGCCTCCAAGGTTTTAGCAAATATGCTTGTAAACAAGGGGCTGCAGGTTACAGTCGGCGAGACATTCGGCGCCTCCCAGCGGGGAGGTTCAGTGATGAGTCACATGCGCATCTCCGGCGTTTCAGGCTGGTCTCCCCAAATACCCAAAGGGCGGGCCCACATGATCATTGCCCTGGAACCCATCGAGGCCCTGCGCGTGCTATCCATTTACGGCAACCCGGAAACGGATGCTGTCGTCAACTCGCGACCGGTTTATCCTGTCGGCGTAATCAGCGGAGAGCAGGAATACCCCGAGCTGGAAAAGATCAGCCAATGGCTGGAAGAATTCAGTAGGAATCACTGGATTTTGCCAGCCACGGACGAAGCCGTGAAACTCGGTGCGCCGATCCTGGGCAATATAATTCTGATAGGAGCCCTGGCAGGAATTGGAGTCCTGCCGGTTGAGCGGGAGGGATTTGCAAAGGTGATCTCCAAAATAATGCCGGGAGGCAAGCTGGAGATAAATCTGGAAGCCTTTGATATTGGGAGAGAAATGGTCAACGGATTACATCCAGCAGCCTAGAGACAGACCGGTGGTGACAAAGAAAAGATACATTAAGGCATGACATCATTTGACCATAATGGACCGCAGAATATGTATCCATAATGATACTCAAAGAAACCCTCTTCCAATTCCTTAATATGGGCAACTTTCATGAAGACGGTGATGCCCTCCTTAGAATAGATGGATTTGGGAAGCCCCACTGAGGGATGTTCGCCTTGCTGTTTTTCCACTGGCATAACCACTTTCAACGCCTTAATCATTTATATAAAAACCAAGACTAATCGCTTAAATTTCAGTTTCTTGGGATTTTGCGGCCAGGGATATTTTTCCTTGACAGCTGAAAACATACTATAATAATATCATAATATGTTAATATGTATTCTGAAATGCAGGTAATTAACAAGGTTGTTTTTCGGTTCGGTTGCGTCTTCAACTCAGGTGAAATACTACTAAAGGTGAATAATTATGGAAGCTATTAAAAAAACAAGTCTTTCTCAAGGCGTATACCAGCAACTCTTGAATTTGGTCAAAATAGGCGAGTTGAAGCCTGGTGATAAGCTTCCAACAGAGCCCGAATTATGTGGAACGATGGGTGTCAGTCGCACCGCTTTGCGTGAAGGGATTAAAGTACTCGCGAGTATAAATGTCCTAACAATATTACAAGGAAAGGGAACTTTCGTTAATGAGAACCCGGATATATTTGTCCAGGATGATGCTCTTGACCTCACTTTAGGAAAAGAGGCGTTTGATCAAATTTACGAAGTTCGCTCTCTGTTGGATGTGGGCGTGGCAAAATGTGCCGCTATTAGGGCAACTGATAGAGATATAAAGATGCTTGAAGAAACAATATGCAAAATGGAAAAATCCCTTCAATTTGATCCCTTAGATTTTGATTTGGCAATAGAGGCCAATGAAAGCTTCCATTTTCTTCTCTGCAAGGCAACTCACAATAGTATTCTTGAAAGAGTTGCCTGGCCCATTAT
>CAZENC010000137.1:5284-7654 GCA_964513115.1 uncultured Desulfobacteraceae bacterium
TTATTAAACCGGGCGCTGATTCTATGTCGCCTGAGAATCCAATTATCATCGGTGCCGGCCCAATAATTGGAACGGGGACAGTATTTTCTTCGAAATGGGTGGCCTTAACAAAATGGCCTGTAAATGGTGCCGTAGCAAATGCGTGTGCCGGGGGAAGGTTTGGTATTAATTTAAAGAAAGCAGGATACGATCATCTGGTTATTACCGGGAAAAGTGAAAAACCGGTCTATTTAAAAATTGCGGATAATTCAGTCAAAATTTGCGAAGCGAATGGTTTATGGGGAAAGGATATTTACCAAACGACTGATGAGATATGGAAAAGATATGGCAGAGGCTTCAGTGTAGTTTCGATTGGCCCCGCCGGGGAAAACTTGGCAATTGAAACGTTGGCCCTGGTTGATAAAGTGTCTACCCTGGGCAAAGGTGGCTTAGGGGCTTTGTTTGGTTTAAAGAGGCTAAAGGCGATTATTGTAAATGGGACATCTGAATTATATGTCTCCGATCCTGAAAGGCTCAAGGAGATTAACAAACTAATTACCAAAGAGATTGCGGGCAGTGATCTTCAGAAAAGAATAATAGAGTGGGGCACTATGGGGGGCTGGCCCATGTTAGCCAAGGCATCTTCATATAAAAATTGGTCCGCTAAGTGCCCGCATGAGGATTTAGAGGCGTTGTACAGTCTTGAGGAGTATCTTAAATATAAAAAGAAACGGATGGGTGATCCTAATTGCCCCCTTCCATGTAAGGATTGCGTTAAATTACCGGATGGGGAATTCAAAGGAACGGAAACATATGCATCTTCGTTAGAAGGCAGGGTTTGGAATTTCGCAACACGTTGTCAGGTGGGTGGGTTTGAAAAAGCCATATACGCCACAGGCTTTTGCAACAGGATGGGAATAGATATAAGAGCGATAACAGCACACATTGACTGGGCTGTAGATATCTTTAAGCGAGGACTAATAACAAAAGAGGACACAGGTGGGATAGAATTAGATTGGAATTTTGAAACTACAATGAAATTGCTTGATCAGGTTGCAGAAAATAACGGGTTTGGTGGCATACTGGGAGGAGGCATACTCAGGGCAATAAACAAGTTGGGGAAAGAAACGGAAGAATATTCTGTTCATGTTAAAGGCATGGAACCCCTTGTGGATCCGAAGCTAATTTCACTTACCCCGGATGCATTTTTTCAGGTGGTAAACCCTCGAGGAGCTCATCCGACAAGGTCGATAGTAGTTCCTATTGTAAAAAAACCTCCATCCTTCTATAGAAGCTGGTTTGAAAATATAGGGGTTTCTGAATCCGTCTTGAATAGAATCTTTGCAGGAGGAGACCCGCCTGAGGAATTCAATTTGGGTAGAATAGTTGTTTATCGTGAAAATTACAGGGCCTTAATGGATTCAATAGGGTTAGGTTGTGTATTTCCGCATGCACATAGTTTCTTAAATATTGATAGATATGTTGACATATTCAACGCTGTGACGGGAATGGACGTCGGCCCGGAAGAGTTACTGATGATTGGGGACAGAAGCTATAATATGCAAAAAGTTCTTAATGTCAGAGAGGGATTCTCGCGAAAAGATGATAGATTTCCAGAGCAGTGGTACATCCCCATATATGAAAATGGAAAGAAATACGTCATGACTAACTGCTACAATGAAAATGAGCTAAGTAGAGAAGCCTGCCAAGATTTACTAACAGATTACTATGATGAGAGAACGTGGAATACCGAGAGAGGAATTCCGACAAAAAAGAGCCTCTTGGGCTTAGGACTAAATTCCATAGCAAACGACTTAGCTCAAGAAAATCTCATAGATTAAGTTAAGACTTGGCATTGCATGCTTTAAAGATTCCAAGTTTTGCTTTTTAGGGGAGGGATAAAGATGCAGGAGTTTTCATGTAGAGATGGAGAGGATCCCATGGTTACCCTTTGTCGGATGGTGACAGAGACGAGCTATGAAGACTTGCCAAGCGAGGTGTCGGGATTTGCGAAGAGATTGATTCTGGATGCATTGGGAATTACTATTGCAGGATCATCGCAGGAAGCTATTGCTGAAATAGTTGATTTTGTAAAAACTCAAGGAGGGAAGCCAGAAAGTTTCATCCCATTCTACGGAGGCAAAGTCCCTGCTTCTATGGCAGCATTTGCCCTCGGCCCAATGACTCGTGCAATAGACATGGGCGATGTTCATGAGGGAGCAAGCCACACTTCAGAATATATATTTCCCGCCCTTTTAGCCGCAACAGGTTTAAGCAAAAGGATAACAGGTAAGGCCTTCATTACTGCATTCGTTGTCGGAGAGGAGGTTCTCATTCGTATTGGAGAAGCGGCAAAGACATTTGAGCTTGCGGCTTTGTACGATATTGACC
>CAZENC010000138.1:0-6291 GCA_964513115.1 uncultured Desulfobacteraceae bacterium
GACCTTTACCTCCGACATCAATTTCACCGTTTTTATGAGCTCTTTTGAGGTTACCTCAAAGTTTGGGTGGTTGATACCCACTGGCTTTTCAACAACGGTGAGCGCACCCGCCTCCAATGCGCTAAAGGTGGCATCACCGCCGTAGGCATCGTGGCTCGCGGTAACAATAACAATGGGCGTAGGCGATTCCTCCATAATCCTCCGCGTAGCCTCTATTCCGTTCATTCCGGGCATCTGAATATCCATGGTTATGAGATCCGGTTTCTTGCGCCTTACGAGCTCAAGCGCTTCCTCTCCGTTGCTGGCGGTTCCAATGACCGTAATATCCGGATCGGACTCGAGAATATAGGCGATAAAGTCGCTCACCACCTCCGAATCCTCTACAATAAGCACCCTGATCATAGGTTTTTCCTCGGTCTACAGGGGCAGGCCCTCGAAATCATTTCTTCCTTTCCCGCTGGAATTATATCTTTCTTCCCGCGATGTGCTCATTCCCAACGTATCTCGAGGTTTTGTGGTTTACTATATCGTGAACTCAAATAAGCCTCCGTATAATATCGATCAGAATGGTCTGGTCAAAGCTGCTCTTAACGATATAGGCATCGGCTCCTGCGTCGATTCCCCGCTCTCTGTCCTCTCGCGATTCAAGCGCGGTAACGAGCACCACCGGTAAATTCGAGAGTTTTTTATCGGCACGAATCTTGGCGGTGAGCCCGAAGCCGTTCAGCCTGGGCATGTCAATATCGGAAACCACGAGGTCGTAATGTCCCTCTTTCAGGGTGGTAAAGCCGTCAATGCCGTCGACCGCTGTTTTCACCGTATATCCGGCAGCCTCCAGTATGTTCTTCAGCAACATTCGTGAGGTGATGGAATCCTCCACAACCAGAAGAGATCGTTTTTCCTCCTCACTTTTAACGGAAACAGGGGCCTTGGCGCTCACAGCAGGAGCGCCTATTGCCGATTTTGCCAGATCGGCGGCATTGAGTATGGGTACCACCTTTCCGGTACCGAGGATGGTGGCGCCACTGATGTTTTTGACGCGGGAGAGGTTCTTGCTGAACTCCTTGACCAGGATCTCTTCCACATATTCAACACGGTCAACTTCGAAACCGATGCCTTCCTCTCCAGTACCAAGGATAACCACCTGAATATACTCCCCTTCCTTTTTTTCCTTGGGCGGAACCCCAAGGATATCACCAAGACGGACACAGGGAACCATGCGGCCGTTAATCGAAAAGGCGGCCCTGTTTTCTACGGATTTGATCTCATCCCTGTTAATCCGCACTACGCGTTCAACATGTGCCGTGGGAATAATGAACTCTTCCCCTTCGACCCGAACCAGGATACCTCTATGGGATGCGAGCATGGCTGGAAAAATAATTGAGAATGAGGTGCCCTGAAAGCGATGGGTTTCTACCGAGATTGAGCCACCGATTTTTCCCACCTTTTCCTTTACAATCGCCAGGCCCAATCCCCTGCCTGATATATCGGTAATGATGGAACTGGTGGATACCCCCGACTCGAAGATAAGGGAGAGCGCTTCGTGCCCGGTGAGTTTTTTCACCGCTTTTTCAGGCATGATTCCCCGTTTCACCACTGCGGTCTTCAATTTCTCCACATCAATCCCCTGGCCGTCGTCTGAAACACACACCTTCACCTTGCTGGTGTTCTCGCGTGATACCTCAATGGTGACAGTTCCGCGCTGCGGTTTATTATGTTTCAATCTTTCATTCGTTGTCTCTATGCCGTGATCAATGCAATTTCGAACGAGATGCATCAGGGGGTCCCTGATTTCCTCAAGAATCCGGCGATCAACGTGAATCTCCTCACCCTTTATGGACAGGGTTGCCTCCTTGCCCTGATCGCGCGAAAGATCGCGGGCAAATTTCGGAAAGACCTCAAGGAGCATGGAGAAGGGGAGCATGATCATTTCCTTTACATTGTCGAGGAGAACCCCGAGCATGGACTCAAGGGCGTAGAGATCGGTGATAACGGATTTTCTCAGGCCGGTTATTCTGCTTTCAACGGACGTGAGATGGGCGGATGTAGCATCGCTGAGCTCCAGCAATGTGCCGATGCGGGCATGGAAAGAGGCGTCTTCGCCTCGCGCACCTTCTGTCTCGAAGGTCTTTCGAATATCTCGAAGATCCGGATACCGCTTTGCCCATGAATTCCGCCATGCCTTAACCGTTCTCAGGATATCGGTGATATCCTGCGCTCGCTGGGAAACCGCATGTTTTATTAAAAGCATCTCCTCGGTTTGCACCAGAAGGGCATCGAGTTTTTCCATGGGGATTCGCACACTGCCTGAAAGGGGCCTTTTCCGGGCTTCGGGCCGGTCATCTCCGGAGAGCGGCTCCGGCTCAGGTGTTATTATCTCTATGGGTTCCCTGCCCGCGGATCCGGCCTTGGCCTTCTCTCTATGTTTCTCCACGAGTCCTTTTTCTGCATGAAGGTCTTTCGGAATTTCCGGTTCGCCGGCCTCTATCCGTGCGAGCTGCTCTATAATGTTCGTTACCTGGTCTTCTGGAAGGGCGCTCCTTTTTTCGCCGGGCGATTCAATGATGCCGGAGAGAAAGTCGACCGCGCGGTGAAGCGTGTCGAACATCTCAGGAATTGCTTCTATTTTTTCTCCCTTTAATGCGGAAAAGACACCTTCAAGGGACTGGCATATTCGCTCCGCTTCAGTTAAGGTTACCGCGCGCGCTGCGCCTTTAAGACTATGGGCTTCGCGAAGCACCGTCTCGACTACCTTGCCCTGATCCTGCGCGTCCCCTGATTTTTCAAGCTCCAGCAGCCCGGCCGTAATCGCATTGAGGTGTTCTTCCGCCTCGAGCTTAAAGGTTGCGAGAAGTTTTTTAAGGAAATCATCCTTTGCGTTTGCCATACCCGTTCCCCGTGCCTGTTCCCTGTTTTGCTATCACCGTATCGACCCCGGTTTTGGTCCACGATTATCAGGTCTCGTTTTCAAAGCTCCGTCCCTGGAGTCTATTGCAGCAACAGCGGAACTTATACCGTATACCTGTTTACCATTCCCTGGAGTTGTTGTCCCGATCGGTGCAGACCCTGGGCCGATTCCTCGGTCTGTCGTGTGCTTGCAGCGGTCTGTTCGCTTGCAGTCTTGATATTTTCCATTGCCAACCCCACCTGGCTCATTCCCACCAACTGCTGCTGATTTGATGCTGCAATCTGCACCGCGGCCTCCGCTGCTTCGTTTATGCTGTCAGACAGTGCCCGGATCGACTCACCCGCCTTAGTGGCCAGTTTGACCCCTTCATCCACTGATTTGGCCCCCTGCTCTGTGGCCATGACCGCCGAGCTGATTCCCTTCTGTATGTCATTCAGGATGCTCCGGATCTGGGCCGTGGCCTGTTTTGATTGCTCTGCAAGGTTTTTCATCTCCTGGGAAACAACGGAGAATCCTCTTCCCTGCTCACCCGCCTTAGCGGCTTCTATGGATGCATTCACGGCAAGAAGGTTTGACTGCTCCGTCAAATCGCTCACCGTTGCTATGATCTCCCCGATGGCCTGGCTCTGCTCGCTCAGGCCGACCACCGTGTCCGCGATGGATTCCATCTGTTCTTGAACGCGGCCCATTCCCTTGATCGCATCTTCCACGGATTGTGAGCCGGGCTCGGAAATCTCCACGGCCCGCCGGCCCGTGGCGGACACATGCTGTGCCTTCTGGTTTGAAACCTCAGCCGTCTGTTTGACCTCTTCAACCGTGGTTGTGGTCTCGCTCACCGCCGCTGCAGATTCTGCGGCACCCGATGCAACCTGAGCCATGGTGGACATAATCTGGCTCGTTGCTGAAGCCAGGTTGTTCACGACATCCACGATCTCTTGAATCTGCTTTCGATTATTCTCTATCATGACAGCAAGCGCCTTGATCGTGGTATCCTTGTCCGAGCGCGGCGTAACCGTAACGGTGAGATCACCTTCAGCCACCTTTTGGACCTTGCTTTCTATCTCTCTCATGGCATTGATGGTTGCCTGCACCGATCTCATGGCCTGCCCCACTTCATCATTGGAGGTAACCTGGATGTCTACGCTCGTATCACCAATCCCCAGTCGATCTACTGCCTCAACCAGGATGCCAAGGGGCCGCGTAATGCTTCTGGCAAAGAGGGAGAAGAAGAAAAAGGCCAGGATAAAGGTGATTGCACCGACGCCAATAATGAGATTCCGTATAAAATATGCTGGCGCAAAGATCTCCGATTTCGGAATGAAAGCCACAACGCCCCACTTGGTGAGCGGTATGATGGCATAGGCGGCGATCTTTTCAACCCCTTCCAGGGTATATTCAATGACGCCCGAGTGCCCCTTGCTGATTTCCGCTGCAAGGGGTTCCATGCTCTTTATCCCGGAGATGGTCACGGTGAGGATGTTTTTTTCATCAGGATGGGTGATGTAGTATCCCCTGTTATCCACCAGGTAGGCGTATCCGGCCTCGCCCACCTTTACCGCGTCGATGATATCGGTAAAATAATTGAGCCAGAGGGCCATCATGGCGACACCGGTGATTTCCTTGCCGTCTGAAGAGTAGATCGGGCATGAGACTGTGCAGATCAATTTTCCCGTGACCATGGAACGGACCACCGATCCGATGGTGTTCTCCCCACGCAGGGATCTTTTGATGTAATCCCGCTCTGAAAGGTCGGTCCCCTTGAATTTACCGCTGTCGCTGCAAGCGAATATGACCCCATTGCGCTTGCCAACCAGGCTTATGCTTGAAAAGCGGTCTCCGACTGCGTCTTTAATCTTGTTAAGCTCTTTCTGAACAAGGGCGATCTCGTGCTCGCTCTTGTCCGCCCCATCCCTGAGTACCTTTTCAGTAACGCTGATCACGCTATTTGAGTAAGAGATGTTCCGTATGGTGATCAATTGTTCCTGCAGCCCCATTTCGATCGCATTTGCAAGGCTTTGAGACATCTGCTTCATATCTTTCGTCTTTATGGAGGAAATGCTCTGTGTTGTTTTGAGCACCGAGACAAATCCGATGATAATAAGCGGGATAATAACGGCCAGGAGCCCCCCTATCATAAGCTTGGTACCAAGTTTCATATTGCCCATCATACATACCTCCTGTTTAAAGCATTACACATGGTGATTGTTCGTATATCCATGTATCTAAACCTCCTCATGCACGATAATTCTCTCATCAGCCAGGAGCCTGAGCGCATCGAGCACGATAAGGCCCTCGCTCGTCACCCCCTTGAGGAAATCCGCGCGGAGATCGGTGAGCGTTGAAAGGGCAGGTTGAAGCTCATGCTCACCGATATCCCGGATACCGCGCACCTCATCGGCAAGAATTCCCAGCTCCATATCGTCTTTCCTGAGTATGATCACCTTGTTGAGATCGGTGAGTCCCTTTTCCGGGATATCAAACAATTTTTTCATATCTATAATGGTGATAACCTGCCGGTGAACATTGATGATGCCCATAATAAAGGGGGGTGTGCATGGGAGAACGGTGTATTCCTTCATAGGATAGATCTCGCGAATGTGCCCTGTCTCAAGGGCATACCGTTCACCGCCCAGAATGAATTCAAGGACCTCGATATGCGCGGTTTTCTCCCCTTTCTTCTCCTCTGCCCGTGAGAGCTCCCTGGCCCGGGATTTCAGAACCTCCCTCTTATTTCGTGCGGTGAGGACGGCCTCCTTTTTTATTGCTTTCTTTGCCTTCTGTAACCGTTGGTAAAGCCCGGCCCGGTTCGTTGATTCAGCCGGTAACTGGTTCCTCATAGTGGTATCTCCGAATGGAGGCCTTGAGCCCTCGATTGTTGTAGTTTATTCGGCGCTCCCGCAATGCCCCCTCCATCGTGCCCGGGTCCCTCTGAATGCTGGCTGCTGATGGAGGAGATAATCTCGGCGAGCCTTCCGGCGGTAATCCCTTCGGATTCGTGAATTACCCCATCCGGTTTAAAACGGGACAGGATATCCAGTGTATTCATGAAATGTCTCTCTCCCTCATCCTGCCTTCCCTGCTTAAACGCAAGATTGCCCAGGGAAAAATGGGCGAGCGCAAAGGAGGGGTCCAGGTACAGGACTCCTCTGAGTGATTCCAGGGCTTCAGCGTCTTTTCCCTGCTCCTCAAGGATTAAGGCGCGAAGGTAGTACGAAACCGGATTGAGCTTATCTTCATCAATGGCCTTTTCGCACCAATTCAGGGCCGTATCAAGATTACCCTGGTTGGCATGGACGCGCGCCATAAGGATGAGCGCCTTGGGATTATGGTGATCCGCTTTCCATACATTCGTCAGCTTATCCTCTGCTTCCAGGTAACGGCCG
>CAZENC010000138.1:6391-7610 GCA_964513115.1 uncultured Desulfobacteraceae bacterium
CTTTCTGTGAAATACCATGCCGTCATACCGCTCCGGTATAAATTGAGGGGTGATGACCTGCGATGTTTCAACGGGACTCACCATAAGGATTCCGCCGTTGACGAGCGATCGGTAAATCCGGTCGACAACGGGTTGCATATACTCGGGGGCAAAGTACATGAGCACATTACGGCAAAAGATCATATCCATGGCATTGGTATTGTTCAGAAGCGATGGATACACGTCCTCGGCCAGGTTGAGGTAAGAGAATTGAACCATCTGTTTGATGTGCGGAAGAATCATGGATAGGCCGTCTTCCAGGTGCAGAAAATACTCATCAACGACCCATGACGGGGTATTTCGAAAGGACCACTTTGAATAGATGCCATCCCGTGCCTTTTGAAGAAACCGGGGATTGATATCCGTTGCAAGGATGCTGATATTCCAGGTGCTGTAGTCGGGGATCAGCTTTCTGAGCAGAATGGCAATGGAGTAAGGCTCCTCTCCCGTGGCGCAACCGGCGCTCCAGATCCTGATCTGTTTTCCCGCTGCCCGGCGGGCCTGAATGAGATCGGGCAACAACCTGTTTTCCAGTGCGGAAAACAGGTTGTTTTCCCTGAAGAAGTGGGTTTCTCCTGTGGTGATGTGGCTGGCGAGGAGCTCAATGTGGCCTTTGGTCAAGGGGGCTGATGAGAGCCACTGAACGAATTCCCCGGCATCCTCAAAATCAAAATCCCTCATGGCGGCAAATAGTTTTCCCTTGAGGCTGTTCCAGTTTTTCCTCGGAAAATACAGCCCCATATGAAGCCTCAGGATATCTGACAATCGTGAGAGAAGCTCCTTGGGGACAACTGCATCTTCCATTACTGCATTTTTTGTCTTCATGATCTCTCAACCCTGCGGACGAATTGTTCGGTCGCTACCGCTTTCTTCTCTTCTTTTTTCCTTCCGCCTGATGCCCTTCCTTTATATGCGCAGCCATGGCCTCACCCAGCATCTTTTCTTCTTCAAGGGACAGGAACTGATCCAGGTTGTGAATGAGAATCATCCCATCCTCAAGCTTTATAACGCCCTCAATAGAGGGGAGTTCCGGCAGGATGGCCTTTGCGTCTATGATGTGGTCCTGTAATCGCTCAATCACCCCGCTCACATGATCAACGTGCAGTGCGACCGTGCGCTGGGCGGTATTCGCTATGATGAGCTGATCGCTCAACTCGATCTCTCGTTCCTGAATAGTGCA
>CAZENC010000139.1:0-7563 GCA_964513115.1 uncultured Desulfobacteraceae bacterium
AGGATCACTTGATTTGATCTTCTTGTTGCCCATTAGGTGTTATGTAAAGATGAATGCCAGTTGGTTCATCTATAGAAAACTTATGTTCCTCATATGTAAACTAGTATGCCCTCACTTAATTTTGACGTCAAGGGAAAAAACAAGGTATGTGAGCCGTCAGATAGCGGAAAAAAAGATGGGTTATTCTGGTACGAGGGACTTCACCCTGCTAGTCACGTGCCATGCCTGGCACGCTCCTTGAGATGAGCAGCGGCGATTTTTAACAGTGGAGTTCAGGATCAACACGAACTACGAACTTACCCGAATATGGCTTTTCAGGTTCCTCACCACGGGCGGCACAAAATTCAAGATAATTGCTCAATGTGCAAGGATTTTTTATAATTTTGTGATGAAGGAAGATCAGGCGGCATGAGCCCCGTTGGGGCAGATGGGTCTGGCGAGGACTTGCCTTTTTGAGGAGCAGGAGAAGTTGCCGCTTCTCGTTTTTTGTGTCGATTGATTACCCTATGATTTATCCAATTCCCTTTTCAATGCAATCCCAATTTTTTCCAATAAATAGGGCTTTTTAATATAAGCTCCGGCTCCCAATTTGAGGGTCTCCTTCACACGCTCGGTTTCCGAAAATCCGCTTGCGATGATCGCCTTTTGCCCGGGACGAAATGTAAGGATACGTTTATATGTCTCAAGCCCGTCAATCCCCGGATCCATGATCATATCGAGAATAATACAATCCACTGAATGGTTTTCCAGATATCCAATCGCATCTTCACCACTGGAAACCGAAATCACAGAATAACCCAATCTTTTTAGCACGCTGGAGGCTATTTCTCTCTGTTCTTCCACATCATCCACCACCAGGATGGACTCTCCCCGGCCCCTATAGTCTTCAATGGAAAATGGAGATTGATCCTTTTCGGATTTCTCACGGGTTGCGGGGAAATAAAGCGTGAAAGTCGTTCCCTTGCCGATATGGCTTTGAACATCAATATATCCATTATGATCCTTCACTGTACCCCATACGACGGCCATACCCAAGCCGGTTCCGGTCCTGCCCATGACCTTTTTCGTATAAAACGGTTCAAAGATTCTTTCCATATCTTCCGAAACAATGCCCACGCCTGTATCTGAAACAGTAAGAACAATATATTCCCCTGCATCCAGTTCCTTGTGTTCAATTGGGATATCAATATAGAGATTTTCCGTGGATATGATAATATTTCCTCCTTCCGGCATGGCCTCTGCGGCATTGGAGACCAGATTCATAACTGTTTTGGCCAAATGAATCTGAGAGCCGATGATGTCTAATAATTCCTTTTCAAAGCGGGTTTCAATGGTAACATGAGGGTGGTATACCTTCAATTTCTCATGTTCCGGGCTTTTCAGATATTCTGCAATAATCTGATTGACATTCACATGTTCAGTAACAGGAGATCCTCTTCTTGCCAGGGTTAATAGATCCTGCACAATGGCTGCCGCCTTTTCCCCGGACTTTTGAATGGTCAAAATAGGCTTTCTCAAGGGGCTATCCTGCGGCATGTCCATGAGCAGCAATTCAGGATAACTCACAAGGGCGGAGAGGATATTGTTGAGATCGTGTGCCACGCCGCCGGCGAGGGTACCAATGGCCTCCATCCTCCGGGCCTGCTGAAGCTTGGCTTCCAGCTGCCTTCTTTCTCTCTCGGCCCTCTTGCGATCGGTTATATCCCTAAAAAAGGACAGAGAGGCCGCCTCGCCCTTATATGTGGTCTTGGCTACCGAATTCTCAAGATAGACAGGAGTTCCGTCTTTCCGAAGGGCTTTAAATTCGTATTTATTTGCTACCGGTTCCCCCTTTTGCCTCCTTATTGCCAAATCCTGCACCCACTGGAGATCATCCGGATGGACAAATTCATCCAGTGATTTTCCGATGACCTCTTCGGGGGAGTCATAACCGTGAATGTCCGCGAATCTTTGATTCACATACACATGCCGCTTACCCTGGATGATTGACACCCCATCATTGCAACTCTCAATTACAGTCCGGGATCCTTCTTCACTTTCGCTGAGCGCCTTTTCAATCCGTTTGCGCTCACGGATTTCCGCTTCCAGCTTTTCATTGGCTTTTATAAGCGCCTTCGTTCGCATTTCCACACGCATTTCCAACTCTTCATGGGCCTTTTGCAATTTCTCCTGGGCGCGCTTTTCCTCTGTAATATCCGAAAAAAAGCCAAACCCTCCTACCCTTTTACCATCAATGATTATAGGGGACACCCTGATTAAAACATGAATCCTTCGCCTATCCTTTGTACATCGAATTGATTCGTATTCGCTTCGTTCCCACTTTTCCAATCGCTCGCTTAGCTGTTCTATTTCAATACGGAATTCTTCCGGTACAATCAGATCATAGGTATATTTCCCTATGGCCTCTTCGGCAGTATATCCAAATATCCTGGTAAATTCCGGGTTGATGCGTTCAATTTTATGATCATTATCACTGATAACAATCGCCACCTGGGCGTTATTAAGCACCTGCTCCAGCAATTCAGTTTCTTTAGGGAGTGAGATTTCTGTGGAATTGAGATTGTTCTTTTCCATGGCGTCCTCTCTTTAGATGATGGGAAATTGCTTTTTTGAGGCATAGGAACTGTAACGCAAAAACATGGAAAATTACAAACTCTTTTTCTAATTTTTCCCCAAATTGACCCTCTCTGAGCAGAAGAAGGGTTTTCAAGACCAATGTAAAAGCAGAAAATGTGGCAGGCTTAAAGACGTGAATTGGGGTTTGCGCTTGACATTGGACAATATAGAAGTAGGTTGAGATTTTTCTTAACCACTTTTTCGTTTTTTGGAGTCCCGCTGGATGCGGGACTTCGCATCTGATTTGAATAAAACTGAAAGGAGTTCAGGAGGAGGGAGGACCTTCGGTTCCACAACACCGGCCAGCAGCACTTTTTGAGCTGCGCTTTTTCTTACCACTGCCCTTCAACATCTGCGCTATCGGCTAAGGGCATCTTCCCATCAAGGTAAGCCTGAACCGCATCCCTTACGGTACCGCCGGCATTGTTGGCTACTCCAATTTTTGCGGCACTCATGGCCTTGAAGGCATTTGGTCCACAAAATCCCGTAAGCAGGACCTCGACACCCTTCTTGCTCACCATTCCTGCCGCCTGAATGCCCGCGCCTTTAAGTGCATTAACATTTTCCTTATTGTCCAGCACTTCAAATTCAAAGGTTTCGGAATCCACAATCAGAAAATAGGGGGCCCTCCCGAACCGGGGATCAACATCCGAGTCGAGATTCGTCCCTGTTGATGTCACCGCAATCTTCATTATTTACTCACCCCCCTACCAATTGACGCCCTTTTTCGGCCTTTCTGTTCGTATTCTTCTAATGCCTTTTGCAGGGTCTTCAGGGCCAGACGCGCGCAGTGAATCTTTTTATCCGGCAATTTCTCAAGGTCTTTATATAAAACCTCCATATCAATCTTGCCAGCTTCCTCAAGGCTTTTTCCCTTGGCGAGCTTCACGACAGCACATCCTGATGCAACAGCTCCCGGACAGCCAAGGACCTGTATTTTGGCATCATCTATTCTACCATCCTTAATGTTTAGGGAGATTTTCATGGTGTCACCGCAGGGCCCGGTGAGATCTGTAATCTGCTCTGCGTCCTCAAGAACACCGATATTCTCCCTGGCCTGAAAATATTCAATCGCCTTATCAGAATATCCAGAATCCGAAAGCATTCTATAGACATCGTCATTCTTATTTTTCTCGTTCATTTAAAAAGACCCTTTCATCTATAAAACATGATCGTCGCTTTTATTGCATAGCCCCACCGCCACCTCCACAAACCTGATTGTCTCCGATTACAGATAACTTTCCGGCAATAAGATCCTCCACTACAGGTCGTATTTGAGGTCTTTGCGCGTCATAATAGACATCGATCCCGACCTGGCGGAAACCCATAAGGGGCCGCATTCCGATGCCACCAACGATCAAAGCATTCACTTTGTGCTCTGCCAAAAAATTCACCGGTACCATACATCCCCCTTGTACGTGGCTCTGGTTGGGAACGGTGGTTACCTGTGCTATTTTTCCATTTTCAACATCTATCATCGTGAAGACATCACAATGACCAAAATGGCCCGATCTTTCACCGTCAAGCCCTCCTGGCCCCATAGACGGTATTGCTATTCTTCCCTCTTGCATTTATATTTCCTCCTCGATTTAAATTCAATAACCGATAATCCGGTCTACGATCTGCTTGTAGGCCTTGTTTATTTCCAGATCTTCCTTCTCCATCAGGGTATCTAATCTGCCTTTATCCCCCATTTCAACCATCTGAGTATCTAATGGAATTTCACCTATCAGAGGCACTTCCATTTGGGCAGCCATTCTTCTGCCCCCGCCGCTTCCAAAAATGTAAACCTTTTCCCCACAGTGGGGACAGACAAACCCGCCCATGTTTTCCACCACACCAATGATCTTCATGTTGACTTGCCGGCAAAAATTGATGGATTTCCTTACATCCGCCAGGCTCACTTCCTGTGGTGTGGTCACAATTAGGGCCTCGGCGTCCGGTATGGTTTGGGCAACGGTGAGAGGTTCATCCCCGGTTCCCGGTGGCGAGTCAACGATCAGGAAATCCAAATCACCCCATTCTATATCAGATATAAACTGCCGGATCGCACTTATCTTCAAAGGACCCCGCCAGATGACCGCAGAATCCTTGTCCCCCATAACCATTTCCAGCGAGACGATACTCAACTTTTCAGAAAACCTGTAAGGCCTGACCACACCTTTCTCTGGCATATCAAGACCACCCTGGACGTTCATAAGACGGGGAATCGTCGGTCCATGTAGATCCACATCCAACAACCCAATCCTATAACCTTTGGCACTCAAAAGTAACGCAATATAACTGGCGACCGTGCTCTTACCAACTCCGCCCTTTCCGCTCATGACCAAGATCTTTCTTCCCACCCTGGCCAGATTAGCCTCAATCATCTTGTCTTGCTCGGCCCTTTCCAGATCTCCAGGGGTCGCCTGAGTATTATTAGCTCTATCCGTATTCACTGAACCATCTCTCCCTTTAATCTAATCTCCATCTTTATTCAGAGTCCTGAAAAATTATTTCAGGATTTAGTTATTAATTTTAAGCATCCATAACAGATTTTCAACCTGCAAGGACCATTTTCAATTCCCACAACCTGTCTTTATATAAAAAAGAGGAACCCCCCAAACAGTCCTGTCTCATGGGGAAGTCCCTCATAGTTTTTATTCTCAGCCTATTCCACCCTCTAGACGCGGCCTCATAACAAGATGCGAAAAGTGGAATTACAGCTCAAGCCAGGAATCCGAGTACAGCGATTTCCCTAAAATAACCCTTGTTGTCTTTACATAGTCGGACAACTTCCAGCCATCATTGGGTTCTTCCGGGAGCGACTTTTCATCTATGGACTCATCATCCATCACCTTATGAATCAGCTCAACAATATCAGGCCTCTCTCCTCTCGCCAAGGCGATCAGACCTTTATCATAGGGATCGGCGATGCAGGAATACATGCCCGACCTCTCCAACATCACCATATAAGTCTGATTCAAGATGGGCCTAAGATTGTCGGGTGGGCCGTTTGAAATATTGGACAATCCGCAAGTCGATTTTGCACCGGGAGCAATATCCTGGAGCATCTCCTGAAAGGCCATGAGGCTTAAGGCCTGTGGCTGCTGGATGTTTACCGGAGTGACAATCCCGTCCACAAATATATCCTCATTGGGAACTCCCGCCTCGTTGGCAGCATAACCGAGCTCTACTGCTAAAGCAGCCCTTTCGTTTTCGTCTCTTGGCAGGCCCTCCGGTCCCCACATCAAGGCCACCATGGCGGCCTTGTATTTGACGGCAAGAGGTATCATCTTCTCGTAGCGCTCCGGCCTAACCATAATCGAGTTGATAATGGCCTTTCCCTTGTGTACTGCCAGGCCCGCTTCCATGGCCTCGATATTTGATGTATCAAGGCAAAGGGACGGAGTATCGCCGATAGCTTCCTGGACGGTCTTTACCACAAACTCCATCAATTCCGGTCCCCCTTTTCGAGCCGGGCCCAGATTGATATCGATCCAGTCCATTCCCGCCTCTTTTTGCCGCTTGGCCTCCTCGGCAATGGGCGCCGGGTCCTTTTCCTTAAATGCCTTACCTATCACCGTGCTGATCACATTCAAGCTTTCTCCAATCAATAACATGGGCACACTCCCTTTTACATTGTTGGCCTGTGAATAATAAAAATTTTTTGCGCTATCAAAAAAAACTAAGCCATGTCCTTAAGAAACTTGGGTATCAAGGACGCATCCCTTGGTCCGATCATGATCTCCCAGTCAGGCAGTTCCTCTTCCATCTCACCGCTTATGGCTGCAGCATATCCGGGTATAATAATCTTCTTGTGGGCAACCTTATCGGCAATACCGCATTTTTTCACAAACATGCCCACGACATCGCCTGAAAACTTTCCAGCGGCCCATGCAGTCATAACGGAAAGACCCTCCGTGTCCATAATTAGCAGCCAGCTCGGAACCCTGCTTCCTTCTATTTCCCCACTGACGATAAAGTAGGTCAGGGAGAAGTTGGTGGTAACCAGTACCGGAGAATTCTCATCCGGCCCGCCGATCTCGTAGATCCCCTCTGTCACGGTCATTGGCCGCTGCGGATCCGTGAATATGTTCAGCCTTTCCACCAGCAAGGGAAAAAGGCTTTCGCCCTCAAAATCCGAAAGCACCGCAATACCCCCATATTTGGCAATCAAAAGAGCGGCTATAAGGGTCTCTGCATCTAAGTTGCTCGCCATTTCACACGGAAAGGTAATTGTCGGAAATCCTAAAGACCTGTTCCCGTCCTTGAGCGCGGCTCTGCGTATGGCTACCTGGTCCTCAAAGAGCTGCTTCATCTCCCTGGACCCGGAATCCAGGACAAGGTCCTTAACGCCCATGCCCGTCAGCTTATCGCTCAGGGCAAGGAGATCATCAATATTATCCGCTTTCACGGACAAGGGCAAACCACTATCTTTGGCTAAGTTTCCCATATCTTCTGCATTATCAGAAGTCGCTGCATAGAGCAGGGGCTTTTTGAAGGCACAGACATCCACGGCAGCCTTGATCACATCCACTTTGTCACTTATGAGAATCAGGCCAAATTCGCTCTCTTCAGCAATCTTTTTTGCGAGAGCCGCAAATGCACCACTATCCCCATTCACATCCTTGAGGGCCACTAACTCCGGTCTCAGGTTAACGCCCACCCTTTCAAACTGTAAGGCATTCCATTCCTTCAGTTTCTTATCCAGGGCTCCCGAATCCATGTCCGATAGCACCATCGCGGCCAGGGCAGTGGGGTTGTAAAAGGTCTTCTCATGCCTGTACATAACGGTCTCACCGCCTACCTTAAAGGCCCGGGTTCCGGCCCCGATTGCGATCGGCCTTATCGGAGGCGCAGCGGCCTCAGCCAACTGTTCCCTGGCCTCATCAGACACATATGGGCAGGCATCCAATTCCGCCTTTCCCGAGGCCAAATTCATGGCAAATGCAAGGCAGGTGGGAA
>CAZENC010000140.1:0-7561 GCA_964513115.1 uncultured Desulfobacteraceae bacterium
GGTAAAAGGGCGACCGTCAATCCTTTTCCCCTCTTCCAGAATCATCTGGCGCACCGTCTCCTTTTCCAGGTTATGAAATAACTCTCGAATCTCTGCTTCCCTGCCTTTATATGACTCAGACAGATTTTCCAGTACAGAATTCAGAACTTCCTTGCTTTTTTGCTGGCGCAATGTTTTATCAGCAGTGGTAACGACCTCCCTTAAAAGAGGTTTTCCTATTTCGACGATTTTTGTGTAAAGTTTCTCATCAACCATTTCCTGCGGAATCATCCTTTTTGGCTTTCCAACCTCGGATTTAATCCGCTCCTGCATATCAAGCATTGGCAGCATTGCTTCATAGCCGAAGAAAATCGCATCGATCACATCTGTCTCGGATATAAAAAGTCCCCCGGCCTCCACCATTACAATGCCGGAGCGATTGCCTGCTACAACCAGGTCGATATCACTGTCTGCCTGCTGACTGACTGTTGGATTGGCAATAAATTTACCGTCAACTCTTCCCACACGAACTCCTGCGATAGGTCCCATAAAAGGAATATCCGAAATCTCAAGCGCCGTTGAGGCTCCAAGGAGAGCTAATATATCCGCTTGATTTTCCTTGTCTGTTGATAGGACACTGGCAATCACCTGTGTTTCGTAATAATAGTTTTTAGGGAAAAGGGGTCTTAAAGGCCTGTCTATCAAACGGGAAGTCAGGGTCTCTTTCTCACTTGGCCGGCCAATATCCCTCCGGAAAAAATTTCCGGGAATTCGCCCTCCCGCATAAGACATCTCCTGATATTCAACAGTTAGTGGAAGAAAATCGATTCCTTCGCGAACTTCATCTGTTGAAACAGCAGTTACCAAAACAACGGTCTCTCCGAGTGTAACAACGGCAGAGCCGCTCGCCTGCTTTGCTAATCGGCCAGTCTCAATATGTATGGTCTGACCGTTAATTTCTATTGAGTGTTTTTTTATCATAGCTTAATTCATCCTTTCACTGCCTTTGATTCTCGATTAATAATTAACTGCTTTCTATTAGCAATCCGCAGTCTTTCAATCTATATTTTTTCCGCCTTTTACTTTCTAATACCAAGCTCCTTGATGACAGTCCGGTATTTTTCCACATCTCTCTTTTTCAAGTAATTAAGAAGTCTTCTCCTTTGTCCAACCAGTTTCAATAATCCCCGACGTGAATGGTGATCCTTCTTGTGCACCTTGAAATGGTCTGTAAGATATTTGATTCGATTACTGAGTAGGGCAATCTGAACCTCAGGCGAACCGGTATCGTTTTCATGAAGTTTGAACTCATCAATAATGTCCCTTTTAGCTTCCGGCGTTAAAACCACTTGCTTTACCTCCTATTAAATATATGTTTAAACCATCATAAAACTTCCCAATAACACAACGGCCGCTAAGCCGTGATCCCTTCCTGGAACCGTTACATTCAGGAAAAAACCCTCTCAATTCTTACTTCACCATGAGCAACCCCCTCGCTATTTTTTGCTTTCATAATGGCCACAAGCTCATACCCGCTGACCAGTTTTATATACTCATCCGCGCAGTCAGCCAAGCTTGAATCCCCGGCAATCTCTTCCCAGCGGGGCCTGTAACCGTTCCTCACCTTTCCTGTAAGGATGCTGTTTACTTCTATCTCTCCCATGCCGGGAAGTGCATCCCTCAAGGGAATAATTTCTTTTTGCAAAGACGAGTCATTACCCTTTCTTGAAATCTCTCTGGAACTCATTGCGTTGTATGCCTCGAAGGAACCGGAAGCCAGCCTCCTTAATGATTTAAGATGGGCTCCCGTTCCAAGTTCCCTGCCCAGGTCATATGCAATACTCCTGATATAGGTCCCACTGGAACAGACAACTTCAATGGCAATATCCGGCAGATCAATTGAAATAATCCTGAGAGAAAATACAGTCACTTTTCTTGTCTTAAGATCCATTTCGACGCCCTTCCTCGCCAGCTTGTATGCACGAGTGCCCTTATATCGGACCGCGGAAAAAACAGGTGGTGTCTGCTCGATTTTTCCCACAAAGGTCTGAGCCTTCTTTGTAATGTATGCCGGCTTTATATCGGGCACTTTACTTTTCTTAACCACTTGCCCGGTAGGATCCAAAGTGTCCGTTTCTACTCCAAGTCTCACAGTAGCTTGATAAACTTTCTTTTCAGACATGATAAAACTTGAGAGCTTGGTTCCCTGGCCCACAAGAATTATAAGCAATCCGCTGGCAAAGGGATCCAGGGTACCGGCATGTCCGACCTTTGGAACTTTCGATTTTTCGAAGACGGACTTGACCTTTCTGACCACCCCATAAGAAGTTTCGCCCTCATGTTTATCAATCAGGAGTATCCCGTCAGCTGAGTTTCCCATCTAAAACCTGGTAAAATTCAGGCATCAGCTTCAAGCATAATATAAGCTGATAGCCGATTGCTGAACGGTCATAAAAACCGAACAGCTTCCATTAAAAATTCCTTCCTCAATGTCCCAATCGATCCGTGACGCTCAAATCCAGCAGCCTTGGAGTGTCCCCCACCACCATAGCAGGATGCCAACATGGCCACATTCACATTTTTGTTAGACCGCAGGCTGAATTTGTAGTCATTTTCATCTTTCTGGCGAATCAAAACAGCTAGTTCAACACCCCGTATGAACCTGGGATAATCTATGAAGCCTTCACAATCTTCCCTATGTGCCTGTGCCTTTTCAAACATATCCAAGGAAATAGTCATAATCGCAACCTTGCCTTCATGGTGGAATTCAATAGTAGCGAGGGCCATTTCCAGCAACCTCAACCTTGACAGACTATAGCCATCCATAATCCTCCGGGATACTTCCCAGGGTTTTACACCATACTCCATCATCTCCGCTGATATTCTCAGCGATGCTGAGGTAGTATTCTCATACCTGAATGCACCTGTATCGTTCTGGATAGCAATAAAGATGTTCTCTGCGACATTATATCCGATAGGAAGGCCCGCCATCTTGATCAATTCAAATACAAGTTCACCTGTCGACGAACTGTTTGAATCAACAAGATTCAAATCCCCGAAAAAATCATTTGTTTCGTGGTGGTCAATGTTTATCAGCGGCTTGCGTCCCTCAAGACAGGTCCGGTGTTTCCCGAGCCTGGGCATCCCGGCGCAGTCCAAGACAACAACTGCGTCGAAATTCTTTCGAGAATCAAATTCCTGCACAATCATGCCCGCATCTTTTAAAAGGCTAAAAGGAGCAAGAACGGGTTCCTGGGTTAACAAAATTACATCCTTTTCTGAATCGAGCAGCGCCTTGCCAAGGGCAAGCATGGATCCAATGCCGTCGGCATCAGGGTCAGTGTGCGTTGTGAGCAAAAAAAACCTCCCTTCATTCATAACATTGGCTATCTGGTCCAACGACACTTATTCCCCACGCCTCGTGCCTTCATTCTTTTGTATTTCTTCAAAAATCCTGTCTAAGTGGCTTCCGCCTTCCAGGGATGGGTCGTACACAAATTTGATTTCTGGTACATATCTCAACTTCATACGGAGCCCGATCTCTCTCTTGATAAAACCCTTCGCGCTATTCAGGCCATCCAGTGCCTTTTCAATCTCACTTTTTTCACCTATGACGCTGAAGTAAACCCTCGCAATTTTTAGGTCATCACTAAGTTTGGTTCCGGTTATTGTAACACCTTGAACCCTGGGATCCTTGACCCTGTCAAGGAGGAGTGTGGCAATTTCTTTGAGGATTTGATCCCCCACTCTTAACGCTCTCTCACCAGCTAACATTTCCAACTCGGAACTCGGAATTCGGAATTCGGAATCTTAAGACTCAATATTCCGCTCTCCGCATTCCTACTTCCTCCTTCCTCCTCTGGCCAAATGTTCATTTACAGATTAAGTATCTCCATCTCGGAATTCACCATTGGTGCAAGGTAGAGTGAGTCAAGAAAATCAAGGATATGATTTAAGGAAGAATCAATGTGGCGCCTGTCGTTTCCGATTGCACTGATGCCTAACTCGATTTTCTGCCACTTGTCATTAGAACCGATTTCTGCAACAGACACATTAAATTTCGATTTTACCCTATCAATCATACTCCTTACAACTTTCCGTTTTCCTTTAAGAGATCGGTTTTCAGGTAAACAGAATTCTATTTTAAGGGTACCGACGACCATAATGCGCTTTCAAATACAATTCCTCTTGAATGGCTCATATGATATTTTGATATCAAGATATCGGCTTTACCCTAAGATGCTTGATGCTGGATAGAAAAAAAGTTAGAGTTCCGCCTGTACCTGCTCCAACTGGTAAACCTCGAAGATATCGCCCGGCTTGATATCCTGAAAATTCTCCAGTCCTATTCCGCATTCATACCCGCTCTGGACCTCTTTCGCATCTTCCTTAAAACGCCTGAGCGATGCGATTTTTCCATCAAAGACGACCACGTCGTCACGCAAAAGCCTTATATTAGCATTTCTTTCAACATGCCCGTCTGTAACCTGACAACCCGCAACCGCACCTACTTTAGGAACACGAAATATCTCCTTGATATCGACACGCCCAATTATGCGTTCCTCGTAAACCGGTTCCAGTAGTCCAACCATAGCCAGCCGGATGTCCTTGACCACATTGTAAATGACATCATAATATCGAATATCCACGTTTTCTTTCTCCGCGATCTCGCGAACGCGCGGATTTGCCCTAACATTAAAGCCGATAATAATTGCACCTGAAGCGGATGCCAGCATGACATCCGACTCGGTAATAGCACCGGTGGCCGAATGTATAATTTTTAGCTTGACCTCTTCCGTACTTTGCTTATCCAGCGATTCTGAAAGTGCCTCCAGAGAACCCTGCACATCCGTCTTAAGAACGATGTTGAGTTCCTTCACATCTCCTTCTTTTATCCTCTCAAAAAGGTCATCGAGACTGACTAACCCTCTCTTGACTGTTTCAAATTTTTTGCTCTCGGACTTTCGGTGTTCAATTACCTGTTTCGCTCTTTTCTCATCCTGAACGGCGATGAATTCATCACCGGCCATTGGAACACCGGATATGCCGTACACCTCGACAGGTAAGGAAGGCCCGGCGGACTTCATCTGCTTTCCCCGCTGATCAAGCATAGCTCTTACTCGGCCGTAATACTCACCGCATACGAAGTGATCCCCTTGATGCAAGGTCCCATTCTTAATAAGGACCGTGGCTACGGGTCCTTTGCTCCTGTCCAGGGCCGCCTCGATAATAGTGCCCCTGGCTGTCTTATTAGGATTCCCTTTTAGTTCGAGAATCTCCGCCTGAAGCAAAATAAGGCTTAATAGATCATCTATACCCTCGCCCGTCTTTGCCGAAATATTTCCAAAGATGGTATCACCCCCCCAATCTTCAGGAGTAAGACCAAGCTCTGCCAGTTCCCTATTGACCTTTTCAGGATTTGCTTCCGGTTTATCTATCTTATTAATGGCCACAACAATAGGGATACCAGCCGCCTTGGCATGATTGATTGCCTCCTTTGTCTGAGGCATCACACCATCATCTGCAGCTACGACCAGCACGATAATATCCGTAACCTTTGCACCCCTAGCGCGCATGGCTGTAAATGCCTCATGCCCGGGGGTATCAAGAAAAACTATATCACCACCTTCGGCTTCCACATAATAGGCCCCAATATGCTGGGTAATACCACCGTATTCACCTCCTATGATATTGGACTTCCTTATATAGTCGAGAAGAGATGTTTTCCCATGATCCACGTGGCCCATAATCGTCACTACCGGTGGCCTTACCTCAAGGTCTTCAATTCGGTCCTCAGTCTCCTCAAGAAAGCCTGCCTCCTCGAAAACATCCAATTCCAGCTCGTAGCCTAAATCGTCCGCTACTACAGATGCTGTATCAAAATCTATGGCTTCGTTAATGCCGGCCCTGTATCCAAGACTCATCAATCTCCTGATTAGTTCCGTTGATTTGATCCCCATGACTTTTGACAATTCAGCTACAGAAACAAGTTCCTGAACCTTTATCCTTCTCTTAATGGCTTTTGGAACTGTAATCTCGGTCTGTTTCAGTTTTTTTACATCTTCCTTGGCTTTTGCGCCTTTCTTTCCCATGCGCTTTCTGGGACGGCCGTCATAAAGATCTGCTCTTTCATAAACTTCCTTCTTTCGATGTCGGAAAGGCACTCTTTCCGATATTTCTTCCAGTTGAAAATCTTTCTCTTTTTTCTTTTTCCCTTTTTTCTTTCTTTTTGGCTTTATGCCTTCGTCCTTTTCAGGGATTTCCCCCGCCAGATGCTTGGGTTTAGTTATCTCTGGAACTTCTCGGACAATATCATCAGACTTCTTTTTGGCCTTTTTTGCTAAAATATCCCCCAGAGGGCCCTCCTCTGCTCGTTTTATAATCTTGGCAGGCTGATCAATCTTCTTTCTTTTCGACTTTTTGGGCCTGGCCTTGGCTTTGGGAACCGGCTTAACAGCCTTTTCGGGGCTGACAGACGCTTCTGCCTTTTCTGTCGGAATTACTGCTTCGGGACTTTTATCAGGAGTAGGGGCCTTTTCCTCTGCCTTCAATTCAATTTTTTGAGCGGTTTTACCCTCGGCAGCCATTTTGCCTTTGGACTCCTTTTCTTCGACCTTTGGTGCCGTTGGGATTTCGGTTTCCACCTCCGGAAGCTCGCCTTTTTCAGATGGCTTTTCAGGTCTCAGAACATCAGGCTTCTCCTTTCCCTCTTCCTCAGCTAATTTTAACTCCCTGGTATCCCGCTTTACTTTCACTTTCTTGCGCCGGCGTATAACAGTGGCTTTTATCCGTTTCTCCTCAATGACCTCTGTTACTTCACCGGACACAATTTCTCTAGCCCTTACAGTCGCATCTTCATCAAGGGTACTCATGTAATTTTTGATATTTATACCACCGGCCAGTAACTTCTCTACAAGCACTTTGCTGTCCAAGTTAAGTTCTCTAGCCATTTCATAGACTCTGACCTTAGCCATAAATTCCCCCAAAAGTTAATTGAGTTTCGGTCCTCCTCAATCAGGATTATCATAATAAGTCAGCAGCAGTGCTCTATTAAAAAAGGGCATTATTCCATTCTTGCAACAATGCGTTCCTCATTGATTACTATAGGAATCCTTTTTCTGAATGCCTTCATAAGGAGTTTGCCTTTTGCCAAACCTTCCCAGCAAGATTTCCCTGAACATACATAGGCGCCCCTACCATTTCCCTTAAGATTATCATCCCGGACTACCGACCCCTGGGCGTCCAATACGAGCCGAATCAATTCCTTTTTATCCCGCTTTGTACCACACGATATGCATGTCCTTATGGGTATATGTCTCTTATTCCGCCCCGTCAGAGGGCTTTTCTCCACTCTCTTCATTGTCTAGCTGTTGCGACAGATTTCCCTTTTGCGATTTTTCTGTATTGTCCTTTGTCTCGTCTGACTCAATCGCCTTTTCTTTCATATATTTAGTGGCACCCTCAATGAGGCTTTTGGCCCTCTTCTCATTCATTCCTCTAACTGCAATCAAGTCTTCAACCAGGGCCCCGGCCACATCCTCTGCAGACCTGAAGCCCTCATCATAGAGATCAGAAGCACGTT
>CAZENC010000141.1:0-7547 GCA_964513115.1 uncultured Desulfobacteraceae bacterium
TTGACGTGGCCTGTAAGGGGTGTGGCGTTTGTGCGGCCACCTGTTATCAGCATGCCTTGAGCATAAATTCCTTTACCGACGAACAAATTGAGGCGCAGCTAGGGGCATTTTTAGGAGGGTGATTGTAGTTGTATGCGAATTTATTCAAAAGTTGTGTTTTAAAAAAATACATTAGGTGGGAAAGCATCAATATTTAATCGTCAACAGTCAATTGAAAAGGGGGTTTTGAATTGGCCGAATTCGTTCCCAAGATTCTAACGTTTTGTTGTACATGGTGAGGGTATGCTGCTGCTGATTTAGCTGGAGTTTCCAGACTACAATATACCCCGGATATAAAGATTATTCGAATAATGTGCACGGGTAGGGTTGATCCAGTCATAGTGGCAGAGGCCTTCAAAAAGGGGCTCGATGGTCTCCTGGTTGTGGGATGCCACTTTGGCGAATGTAATTACATCAGCGGGAATTTCCAGGCAAAGGCCAAACTGGATATGACCCGCAGACTGATAAAGCACGTGGGCGTCAATGAGGAACGTCTATCTTTTCAACAATGCTCATCCGGTGAAGGGGCCCTGTTTGCCGAAATAGTTGGTAAATTTAGTCAAACAATCCGGGAATTAGGACCTATCGGAGGAGAAGCTGATCGTGTAAAGGCCCCGGAAATCTTCAAAAAACTGGAAACAGCTCAGGCTGTGCTTGCAGGCGAAAAGATACGTTGGGTCATCGGAAAGAGAACGCCGTTTCTTGAATCGGGCAATATGTATGGTGAGGTTTTCACAGAGCATGAGTTTAATCGTGCCATTGACATGATCATTGTTGAGGAGACCGAGGTTCAGGAAATCCTTGGCAAACTGAAAGAGGGAGCCCAATCCGTGAAAGATCTGGCAAAGGCCCTGTCCATTCCTTCGGAAAGGGTCTTTAGGTATATAACGGCCCTTAAGCGAAAAGGCATGATCAAACTGGAAGAGGTTTCCGGGCGAACGCCGATATTCCAATTAGTGCCACAAGAGGTGTAAGATAGTGGAAGACAAAAAAGTGTTGATTGTCGGGGGAGGCCCCGAAGGTGTCCATACCGCTCTTGAAAAGGCCAAAGAGGGAGCGAAGGTAACCGTTCTTGAAAAATCCCCCACACTGGGGGCTGAAAGGATCCCCAGAGATAGGCTTATCAAGCCGGATGAGGCATTTGTAAACCCTGATCTGGATAAGGTTCGCAATCATTCTGATATTAAGATCCTGACGTACAGTGATCTCAAAAAAGTTACCCGGGAAAATGGGACCGTGCACACAAATATCCTTAAGAGGAGTCTCCGGGTTGATAACACCAAGTGCAACGACTGCAAGGCCTGCATTAAAGTCTGTCCGGTTAACATGTTTAACGACTTTGACGAAGGTTTCGATTTTCGTACGGCAGTGGATTATTGTAATAGAGAAACAGGTGAATACAACATATACAAAGAAGATATGCCGATCTGCCAGCAGACATGCCCCGTTAATCTGGACATTCGGACCTACGTGGGCCTGATCGCGGACGGAAAATATCTCGAATCCTTAGCCACCATCAGGGACAGGCTTCCCCTTCCCGGGAGTATAGGCAGGGTCTGTCCTCACCCCTGTGAAACCGCCTGCAACCGCCAGTATCTGGATGAACCGATCAGCATCTGTTTTCTCAAGAGATACGTGGCTGATGTGGAAATAAACGAGGGGATTGAACCGGCATATGAGACCCCCGAGAAAAAATTTCCTGGAAAAATTGCCATAATTGGGGCAGGGCCGGCCGGGTTGACCTGTGCATATGACCTGGCAAGGATGGGATATGAACACATCAAAATCTTCGAGACCCTCCCCGTGCCCGGGGGCTACCTTTGGGTCGGGATACCCGAATACCGACTGCCCAAGAAGCTCCTTCAACGTGAGGTAGACCTTATTTCCAATATGGGCATCGATATCCAGTACAATACACGCGTTGGAAAAGATATTTCATTCGAAGACTTGAGAAATGATTACGATGCCGTGTTCATTGGCGCGGGCTGCCATCGCGGGCTCAAGCTGAGGGTCCCCGGAGAAGAAGAATATCAAGGGAAAGGGATTGTAGACTGCGTGACATTCCTTCGTGATCAGGCCCTTGGGAACCCCATAGAGGCCAAAGGTAAACTCATTGTGATTGGTGGAGGAAATGCCGCCATTGACTCGGCCCGCGTGGGATGGCGAATGGGATTTGATGAGGTCTATATCCTCTATCGCAGGACCAAGAAAGAGATGCCTGCTAACCCATGGGAAATTGACGCGGCAGAACACGAAGGTGTTATCATTCAGTACCTTGCAGCTCCGGTGGAAATCTTGGGTAAGAACGGTAAGGTTTCCGGTATGAAATGCATCAAGATGGAGTTGGGTGAACCGGATGCCTCGGGCCGCCGAAGGCCGGTGCCTATAGAAGGGTCAGAATATACTATTGATGCTGAGACCATTGTACCTGCAATCAGCCAGGGCACTGATTTGACATTCCTTGGCGAAGAACATGATTTTGAAATCAACCGCTGGAATACATTTGAAATAGACGAAGAGACGGGTACTACCAATGTCCCCGGCGTGTATGCCGGAGGAGATGTGGTGACCGGCCCTGATATCGCGATCCGAGCCGTTGCGGCCGGTAAAAAGGCTGCCACAGGAATTCATGAGTACCTCAGGAGTAAGTAAATGATATACGAAAAAGAAAAACGCTATATAATCCCGTTCGACGATGTGCCGTCCGATAAGGCTGAGATGCCTGAAATTACCGTTTATGAAAGAATGGGAAATTTCGCAGAAGTAGAGACCGGTTTTCCTGAAGAAGTTGCCGTTTCCGAGGCTAAGCGCTGCCTTAGTTGCCGCCGCTGCCTGGGCTGTGCCCTCTGCTGGGCCGAATGCAAACCCGAGGCCATTAATTTTGATATCCCGGACGAGGAGCTGGAGCTGGATTTTGCGGAAATCGTTCTTACGAAGGGGCAGGACAACAACTTTCACCCGTTTAATTCCGAACTGGCCTACGGCAGCTACGCTGACGTAATCACTGATCTGCAATTCGAGCGAATGCTGTCCCCAACAGGCCCCACCGATGGGCTTGTGGTTTCACCTCTGGATGGTGAGATTGCCACACGGATAGCAATTCTTCAGGGCAATACAGATGAAGACGAAGCTCATCTCATGTCCTCTCTGGTACTGGGTGTTAACGAATCCATACTTGCTATTGACAAAACAGAAAACCTCGAGGTTGTGCTGGTCTCACCCGTCTGTCAGGCCTTTAAAGAGAAATTCCTTTCCGATGCAGAAAAAATTTCGGGCCTAAAAATTGTTAACGGGATCCCGGAGTCGGTAGGAAAGGGACAAAAGGAAGAACCTCTCAAGGTAACCTATTCAGAAGATGGTCAGAAAAAAAATCAAGATTTCGATCTGGTCGTAGTTCTTACCAAACCAAAAGTTTCACCGGAGATCGCATCACTTAGCAAAAAACTGGATCAAGAAATTCTGTATTGAATATCTCCCTCTTTCTATTTCCCTGCTTGCAGCGTGATACCGAGCACCATGGTATTCTTCGGGAAGAGCCTAACCGAAAGTCCAGACACCCAAATCAGGATCATCCGGCAAATAAGTACGCCTGAAGATAATACATGATTTTGAGGGCGCTTCACCCTTCCCTTTTTGACTTGACTTCTGTTCAAATCGCTACAATTATTGCGTTCTTATTCATAGGAGCCTGTAACAATATTAGATCATGCAAGAAATACGTAATTTCAGCATAATAGCCCATATTGACCATGGAAAATCCACACTTGCCGACCGAATGATTCAGAAAACGGGCCTGGTGGATGAACGAAAGTTCCGGGATCAACTTCTGGACACCATGGACATCGAGAGGGAAAGGGGAATTACTATCAAGAGCCAGGCCATAACCCTTCCCTATATAAACGATGAGGGGAAAGAATTTGAGTTAAACTTAATTGATACGCCGGGCCATGTGGACTTTTCATACGAGGTATCTCGTGCGCTTGCCTCTTGCGAGGGAGTCCTGTTACTCGTAGATGCCTCACAGGGAGTGGAAGCACAGACACTTGCAAATCTTTTTGCGGCAATGGAGCACGACCTTGAAATAATTCCTGTCATCAACAAAATCGACCTGCCCTCTGCAGATATAGACCGGGTGAAGGAGCAAATCGAAATAGATCTCGGGCTTGATTCTGACCTTGCCGTCCTCTGTTCTGCCAAAGACGGAACGGGAATAGAAGATGTTCTCGAGGCGATTACGGAATACATCCCACCTCCGAAGGGACGAACCGACGAACCGCTAACGGCACTTATATTTGATGCACACTATGACCCTTTTCGAGGAACCGTCGTAAGCTGTAGGGTTTTTTCAGGAAAAATCATACCGGGTGATACAGTGCGGCTCATGTCAAACGGCGCCACTTATAAGGTAGAAGAAGTAGGTGTTTTTCGATTGACAAGGGAGCCGAGGAACTCTCTTTCAGCTGGAGGGGTCGGCTACATACTTGCGGGCATCAAGAATGTCGGCGATACTAAGATCGGTGATACAATTACTCTTGATTCCAAGCCGGCCGCCAATCCACTTCCCGGCTTCAAGGAGGTCAAACCTGTTGTCTTTTCCTCCATATACCCAGTAGCCTCGGATGACTATCAATCACTGGTTGATGCTTTGGAAAAATATATATTGAATGACGCCGCCCTGGTCTATCAGAAAGATTCATCAGCCGCCCTGGGCATTGGTTTTCGCTGCGGATTTTTGGGGCTCCTGCACCTGGAAATCGTTCAGGAAAGGCTTGAAAGGGAGTTCGGCCAGTCCATCATCATGACCTCCCCGACGGTACAGTACCGTTTTTCGCTCACCAATGGGGAGACAATCACCATCGACAACCCGATCTACTATCCAGATCCCGTCACTATAGAAAAGGCATTCGAACCATACATAAGGGCCAGCATTTTTACTCCCGAACGCTATATGGGTGCCATTATGGATCTTTGTGCAGAGCGCCGGGGAACAAACTCAAGGTTCCAATGCCCCACCCCCGGACGTCTGGAAATCCAGTTTGATATGCCCTTAGCTGAAGTCATATATGACTTTTACGACCGCTTGAAGACCGTGACCCAGGGATACGGTTCCTTTGACTATGATCTTTTGGATTACCGGGAAAACAACCTGGTAAAGCTTGACATCCTATTGAACGGGGAAAAAGTTGACGCCCTTGCACAAATAGTTCATCGAGATCGCGCAAGGTCAAGGGCGCTTGTGGCCTGCGAAAGATTAAAGGAAGAAATCCCGAGGCACCTTTTTAAGATTGCCATCCAGGGTGCCATAGGTGGTACTATTATTGCCCGATCCACCATCCCGCCATTCAGAAAAGACGTAACAGCCAAGTGTTATGGTGGAGACATAACCAGAAAACGAAAACTGCTTGAAAAGCAGAAGAAGGGTAAAAAAAGAATGAAGATGATCGGCTCGGTCAGCATCCCGCAAAGTGCTTTTGTGGCAGTACTGAAATCAGATTCCAAATAATATGGCGTTTAAGACAATGTTCAGCCCCGGCCTATATGTCCATGTCCCCTTTTGCCGAAGCAAATGCCCCTACTGCGCATTTTATTCCATAGCCTCCGCTTCCCTCATTCCACGGTGGTTGAATGCCTTTAGGGAAGAAATCAGCCACTACAAAGGCCATTTCGACGAGTTTGACAGCCTTTATCTTGGGGGTGGCACACCGACATTCCTGGAGGTCAGGGATCTTGCCGGCATGATGGAACAAATCTTTACCCATTTTGATTTTGCCCGGGATACAGAGATCACGATCGAAGCAAACCCCTGCGACCTGACCAGAAAAAAAATAAAGTCGCTCAGGAATCTGGGCTTTAACCGTATCAGTCTTGGCGTCCAATCCTTTGAAGATGATGAATTATCCTTTCTGGGAAGAAGGCATACCGCCAAGCAATCCAAAACAGCCCTTATGGATCTGCGATCTTTTGGATTTGAAAATATTAGTGTGGACCTCATCTATGGATTTGAGGGGCAGACCTTAGAAGGCTGGGTAAAAACGCTTAAACAGGCAATTGAATTTAAACCCGAACACCTTTCATGCTACCAGTTAACCATTGAAAAGAAAACACTGTTTGGAAGGCTTTATGAAAAGGGAATGATAACTCCTCCTGACGAAGAAAAAGAACGCATCTTTTTCCTCGCTACATCCAATTTTCTTAAAGACCATGGCTATATTCATTATGAGATTTCAAATTTTGCCGGAAACGATTCCCTTGTCTCTCGCCACAACTCTAAGTACTGGCATCATGTCCCTTATCTGGGACTCGGCCCATCGGCCCATTCATTTCAAAATTCAACCCGCCGGTGGAATATCAGGTTCGTCAAAAAATACTGTGAGATGCTGGAAGGTGGAAGGGCCCCGATCGAGGGATATGAAAATCTCACTGAGGAACAATTGAGACTTGAGAAGGTATCTCTCGGCTTAAGGACGAGTCAGGGGCTTGATCTTAAAAAATTTCCCGGCAGTCCTGAATTAAACGATGTGCTTTTAAAACTCCAAGACTCAGGATTTCTCAAAATAACAAACGACAGGATTTTACCCACCAGAAAAGGGTTTCTCGTGGCCGACCAGCTCCCACTCTGTCTTCTGTCTATTGCGGAACATTCCTGACAGAGCAAAGAATCCCCACCTAAAGAGACTTTACTCCGTATAATACGGCTTTGAAAACAGACCCCCTGCCCCTGCTTTTACTTCATAATGGATACGCAAACCTTAAGGCGAAGCTTGCCCGCCGTCTGGCAGGCGGGGTATGGGACTCTTCGAAAGGACGCATCTTCCGGATCAAAGCTCTTCCGGCCTGTATTGCGGCCCGAGTCGCGGTCTGCACAGCCACAGCCCAATGGGGTCCACATTCTTCTGTTCCGGCAGACCATAGGGAGGGCCGCCTCCACCCTAGGAGTAGATGCGGCCTTAAGAAGAGTGCCGTGCCGAGCCGCTTGACCAGCATATCCAATCAACATAACCCCACCCAAAAAGTGGGGCTTCATTCCCCGGTAAGCCCTAACATCAGCCTATCATGGGAAGGTCTACCTCAATTTGCAGTCCCTCCTCAGAACTGGCTGCGTTGATACGCCCACCGTGCCTTTCTATGATTTTTTTCGCAATTGCCAGGCCAAGTCCTGATCCGGCCGCAGGGGATTGTTGGGTCCTGAAAAAGGGATCGAATATCCTAATCAAATCCTCCCCGGACATTTTTTCAAAAGAATTTGCGATGCTTATTTTGAGAAACTCGTTTTCAGAATACATCTTAATAATCACCTTACCCTCTTCCGCCGCGAATTTTACGGCATTATCAAGAATATTCGACAGCGCCGTCCTAAGGGAATCCTTGTTTCCCATTACAGGATCATCGCACGTTATGAATATCATAACATTCAAACCCCTTCGTTTTATGAGAGACTCTAGCCGATCAACATGCTCGTTTATCAAATCAGAAAGATTAAGAGCTTCATGTTTTAACGGCTCTTCGTG
>CAZENC010000142.1:0-7537 GCA_964513115.1 uncultured Desulfobacteraceae bacterium
TGGGCTTTGAGGCAAGTGTAGGAGGTGGTATTCCGATAATTGGCGCCATGAAGCAGGGTCTTTCCGCCAACCGGATTCAAACCATGATGGGAATTCTGAATGGAACTTCCAACTATATCCTGACCAGAATGACACAGGATGGGTTGCCTTATGACAGTGTAGTTCGAGAGGCGGTAAACTTAGGTTTTGCTGAGGATCCCCCTACGTTAGACGTGGACGGTACGGACGCAGTCCATAAATTGGCTATCCTGATTTCCCTTGCATTCGGGGTTCCGATATCTTTTAAAGGTATTTATAAGGAGGGCATTGGTGCTTTGACCCCGGATGACATACGTTTTGCCGGGGAATTTGGTTACGAGGTTAAATTGTTGGCAATAGCCAGGGATCTGGGAGATCGGCTGGAGGCCAGGGTCCATCCCACCATGATTCCGAAAGGCCATATTCTGGCTAACGTCAATGAAGCATATAATGCCATTTACCTTGAGGGGGATTTTGTGGGTCCGAATCTATATTACGGATTAGGCGCAGGAAGAAGGCCCACTGGGAGTGCAGTAGTATCAGATATCGTGAGTTTGGTAAGACATATAAGGACTGGGTCAAAAGGCCCTATCCCCCCACTTGGATATGTCCGTTCTCCTGCGAGAAAGATTCTTATTAATCCCATACAGGAATTGACAAGCGCCTACTACTTCAGGTTTTCGGCCCTGGACAGTCCGGGTGTTCTTTCAAAGATAGCCGGCATATTAGGCGAAAATCAGATCAGTATCTCGTCCGTGATCCAGGAAGGCAGGGAGGTCGACGGACCAGTGCCCATTATCATGCTGACACATGAGGCACAGGAGAGCAATGTGCAAAAGGCGATATCTTTGATAGATGAACTTGAGGTCCTGACCGACAAGACGGTTCTGATCCGCGTTGAGTCCCGATAATCCGGATTGTGGATTGAGGAAAATGAGCAATTCTAACGCAATAAAATATGTCCTTCTGGTGGGAGACGGGATGGCCGATTATCCTATCCGGGAATTGGGCGGCAAGACACCGCTTGAGGTCGCTCAAACCCCTAATATGGACAAGATTTCCGCGTGTCGAATCGGCTGTGTGAAAACTATTCCGGATTGCAAGGAACCGGGCAGTGATGTGGCAAATCTTTCTCTTTTGGGATACGATCCGGAGCTGTATCACACCGGACGGGCCCCTTTTGAGGCTGCAAGTATGGGAGTAAATCTCAAACCTGATGATGTTGCTTTTCGATTGAATCTCGTTACACTGGACTGGAAATCGGAAAATGAGATCCTGATGAAGAGTCACAGTTCAGGGGACATATCAACGGAAGAGGCAAGGCAGATCGTCGAGAGCTTTGCACAAAAATTTATTGAACCAGGGGTAAAAATTTTTCCTGGCATCGCTTACAGGCACCTTCTGGTGTGGGACAAAGGTCCTGAGAAGGCCGAAACCATCCCGCCCCATGACGTCCTGGATCAGAATATGGCGTCGTACCTGAACCAGTCCGGGAAGAACCCTATTCCGGGCCTTATCCGCTCCTCCTGGGGGATATTAAAAGGCCATCCGGCTAATATTGGGAGAAAAAAGAAGGGTCTGTACGAGGCTAACTCCATCTGGTTATGGGGACAGGGAAAGGTTCCAAAGCTTATTTTATTCGAAAATAAATATGGGCTGAAAGGGGGAGTCATTTCGGCCGTGGATCTGTTGAGGGGAATAGGTGTTTATGCCGGTTTTGCTCCGATTTACGTAAAAGGGGCTACAGGCTATCTTGATACCAATTATATGGGAAAAGCCAAGGCGGCGCTTGAGGGACTAAAGGATCTGGATCTCATTTTCCTTCATGTAGAGGCGCCTGATGAGGCCGGCCACAATGGCAATTTCCGGGAAAAGATACAGGCTATTGAGAATTTTGATCAAAAGGTAGTCGGAATTGTCCTTGAAGGTTTAAAAAGGTTTAAAGACTACAAAGTAATGGTAGTTAGTGACCATTTCACACCTGTTGTGAAAAGGACACATACCAGCGAGCCCGCCCCATTCGCCTTTGCCAGCAAAGAAGAGCTAGCGTCATCGTCCGACGGTCCCGGGTTCACAGAAAAAAACGCCCAAAAATCCGGCAACATTTTTGAGAATGGGCATGATTTGATGCCCGCATTTCTTGGTCAATCTTGATAACCACGCAAATCATAATATCTTGACAACACCCCCGTCTTTAAAATATTTTTCGTTTGTCCGTTTAAAGGATAAAAGACATGAATTCTTTATATTAAGGAGATGAAACGATGAAAATACTGTTTTTCGGCCCCAATGGAAGCGGCAAAGGTACTCAGGGTGCAAAAATCAAGGAAAAGATGGGCATCCCCCACATTGAAACGGGAGTGATTTTCAGGGAAAATATATCTGCGGGCACGGATCTCGGAAAGGAGGCTAAAGGTTACATAGACAAGGGTGAACTGGTGCCGGACAGCATCACAGTCCCGATGATTCTGGATCGCCTCAAGTCAGATGACTGCAAGAACGGTTGGCTACTGGATGGCTTTCCCCGGAATCTAACCCAGGCTCAGGAACTGGACAAGGCCCTTAAGGAGGCAGGGATCAAGCTTGATATTGTGATTGATATGGTTCTTGACAGACAGATTGCCAAAAACCGTATTATGGGACGACGTTTGTGCGTAAATGACAACAACCATCCAAACAATATTTATATAGACGCCATCAAGCCCGTTGGCGATAAATGCAGGGTGTGCGGCGGTGAATTGAAGACACGGTCGGATGATCAGGATGAAGAGGCCATTGATCAGCGTCATGACATATACTACGACACTGAGACCGGCACCACGGCAGCCATAAATTTTTACAAAGAGCTTTCAGCAAAAGAGGGTCTCCCGAAGATAATTGAACTGGATGGAAGGCCGGGAGTACAGGAGGTTACTGCAGCATTGATGGCCAAGCTCGGTGAATAAACTGATAAATAACTTGACTTTATATAAAAATTGTTTATCATGACTATTAATCAATAAAGGCCCGTCTTTATTGGCGGGCCGGTTTCGTTCTGCAGGCAAGATCCATTTGTCAAGAGTGGCAACCTGAAGTTTGGAACCATGAGAAATTATTTGAAAGGAGGTTGTCATTATGGCCGATGGAATCGTGAAATGGTTTAATGATCGAAAAGGTTATGGATTCATTGAGCAAGAAGATGGTCCGGATGTATTTGTTCATCACTCAGGAATCAATTCTTCGGGTTTCAAGTCTCTCAGTGAAGGCGAACGGGTTACATTTGACATAGAGCAAGGGAAAAAAGGTCCTGCTGCGGTGAATGTAACTACAGTTTAGCTAATTGATTAAATCAACAAAAAGGGCGTTCCATGGAATTTTGATGGAGCGCCCTTTTTTTATTGAATTTGAAATAGGGGTCAAACCTTAACTGTTGACAAAGCGATATGATTACGGTATTTGTATCTTATGGTTAGGCCTCTTCGAATAGAATACCCTGGCGCCTGGTATCATGTAACCAGCAGAGGGAATGAAAATAGGAAGATATTCAGTGATGATCATGACAAAAAAAGGTTCCTTGAGATTCTATTAGCGACCAGAAACCTTTACGGCGTGGAGGTGCATGCCTATGTGCTTATGGAAAACCATTTTCACCTTGTTCTTATGACATCTGAGGCAAATCTCAGCAGTTTCATGCAGAGATTTAACACTACCTACACGATTTATTACAATCGTCGCCACAAACGGAGTGGCCACCTTTATCAGGGCCGATACAAAGCAATCCTTATTGAAGAAGACAGTTATCTTCTGGAACTGAGCCGTTATGTGCACCTGAATCCTGTCCGAATTAAGCGTTTTTCAAGTATTGATATCAAAGAGAAGCGGAAGGTTATTCAGAGATATAGATGGAGTAGTTATAATGGTTACGTCCGTTTAAAAAACCGTGGGACTTTGGTAAACTACAGCAAGATTCTTGGGATGATTGGTGGGAAGGACGATAAAGAGCGTGGAAGAAGGTATGAGAGATTTGTGATCGGTGGTATTGTAAAAGATATGAATATGACGTTCTGGGAAGATGTCAAGGGACAGGCGGTATTAGGTACAGAGGGTTTTGCAGATTGGGTGTATGAAAATTTCCTTTTAGAGTGCAATAATGACAAAAGGGAGCTTTCAGGGATCAAGGATTTAAGAACCGGTCCCAGTACACCAGAGGAGATAGCAAAGGTGGTGGCTTCTGAATTTGGCGTAACGCAAGCGGAGCTATATCAAAGGCGTGCACCATGCCGGGATGGTCGTTTGATATTTTTGGAATTGTGTCGCATTTATTTGAGCAGGAAAATGACTCTTACGGAGATCGGTAAGGGATTAGGGGATATCAGTGCTTCGGCATTCAGCCGAAACAAGTTGCGACTGGCAGAGAAGACAGAAGAAGATCCTTTTTTGAAGCAGCGTTTTGAGATACTGAAGAACGTATGGAGTGATGGTGGTTAGTAAATAGTTAAGGTTTGACCCTTCTTTCAAGGAGGCAAGCATAATGAGACTTACTGATGAAGAAAAAAGGATGTTGAATGGGGAGGTTGCCCCCGGTATTCAAAAGGCCATGGAACTGCTGGTTAAATTGGGGGATTCGTTTGACGCAGAAAAACTCGTTCCCATTGCATACGGTCATATCAGTTATGACCTGTGTCCCGAAGCCTTTTGGAACCTCATGACTGAAGGGGTTTCCCCTACCCCACACCGGGTGACGACCCATCCTTCCTCGCAGCCCGGGACCTTTAAAGCATGGGGGCTACCCATTGAGGATCATTGGGTCGAGGAGCATGAGAGAAAGTTGAAAAGGTTCAAAGAACTGGGATGGCTGCGGACAGAGACCTGTGCCGAATATCTTATCGGTATCATGCCAAAAAAAGGAGATATTGTCCCTATGGGAGGCAGCTGCATGCAGGTTGCCAACAACAGCCTTTTTGGCGCAAGGGTCGACAGGATGGGGGTTTTGGTCTCCCTGGCTGCTGCGGTCAGCGGACGCTGCCCTTTGATGGGCCTGCTCTTACAGGAGAACAGATATGCCAGTCACCTGGTGGAGCTGGACGATCTGGATGTGGCTGATTGGACCATTTCCCATTATCATTGTCTGGGTTATTACATTGGCGATCAGATCCCGGGATTCAAGCCCGTGGCTGTGAATGGACTGCCACCCGATCTTTCATTTGATTTTACCCGTGCACTGGTGATTTCGATGCCGACATCAGGGGCCGTCACCCTGGCTCACGTAGTTGGATCTACACCGGAGGCCCCAACCCTTGAGGCAGCTCTGGGAAACGGGAAGCCGGAACAGGTTGTGAGGGTGGGAAAGAAGGAGATGTCTGAGACCTGGGAAAGGCTTAATGTCTGGGATGACGATATTGTGGAGCATGTATCTTTTGGCTGTCCCCATGCCACAATTGATGAAATAGGTCGTATCTCCGCATTGTTAGAGGGCAAAAAATTGAAGACATCCCTCCTGATAGGGGCTTCACCGTCTGTTGAGGCCCTGGCAAGGCACCAAGGATATGCCGGTATTATCGAAAAGGCAGGGGGGCATTTTCTGCCCGTCTGCCCGTCCATCGGCAACCCATTTACCCGCCTGGATATTGCCGGGCACAAGCTGGCAAAGAGCGCGGCTACGAGCTCTGCCCGAAATGCCCATTATTTGGCCACGGTCAGTGGCGTCAAGGTCTTTTTCGGAACGGAAGAAGAGTGCGTCGAAGCGGCTATAACAGGAAGATGGAAAGGAGAGATGCCGAAATGGAAATAAAGGCCCATATGGTAAGTGCAGGTAAGGCAGAAGGGCAGGCCCTGGTCTATAAGGGACCATTTTCTTTCATGGGAGATCTGGATCCAAACACGGGAAGGATCCCCGTCCCAAGGCACCTGTTGGAAGGTGAAAACCTGGCGAATAAGGTCTTTGTTTTCACAAGGGGTAAGGGATCAAGCGGGGGTGATTGTATTGCATGGATGGCCAAGGAAAATGGAAATGCTCCTTCAGCCATCATCTGCCTGGAGAGTGAGCCGGTCTTGTCGGGAGCCGCTATCACTACCGGAATTCCGACAGTGGATCGACCGGACAAAGATATATTTGAAATGATTCATACGGGAGATTACGTAAAAGTTGATGCGACAGCGGGCATTATTGAAATCGTTGGCAAATAGAGGCAACATGGATTCCTTTCATGCCTTTGACCGAGATGCCCTTTTTCATTAAACTTATTGGCAGGTCCATATGTCATACCACTACATGGAGTATGTAGTAGAGTAGCTGCAAACCAAAACCAACAAGCACTAACCCGCATATAACCTGAAAAATTCTAAATAGCTTACCCGAATTTGATAATTGCGCCGGAATGATACCTGTAAGGCTCCCCAATACTATCGGGGCAACCGAAGTGCCTGCGGCAAATACCGTGGCATACCACATGCCTTTCAGAACGGCGTTTTCTGCCACACATGCAATATAAGTCAAGATTGCCACATATGGTATGCACGGTGCAATGCCCATTAAGAAGCCAAAAAAGCATATGCTCTTTGTTCCGTGATTCAGTATTCTATTCCCGAAATGTCTGCCAAGGCCTTTGCCAAGTATAATAAGGATGCCCATTGTGATTATGAATAGGGCAGTGATTCCATGGAGCCAACCGGAACGATGAGGAGGGAAGAACTGATTAATATGGCTAAATGCCACGGTCGCAACTGAGCCCATTATGGCAAGCGCAAAAAGCCGACCACCCGAAAACAGCAGCGCAACTCTCAAACCACCCTTCCAATGTCTCTTGGTAGCAGCAATATACGGTAACAGTAGCGGAGCGCTGTAAGTGAGGCATGGGCCCCATCCCATGAAGAAACCAGCAGTTAATAATTTCAACGAGTCAGAATGCATCTCTTATCGTGATGGTCCTGCCTGCACCTACACTAATAAAGTCTTTTCCGTAGGCCTTTTCAAACTCCTCCCTGGCGAGATTACCCGAACAATGACAGGGAGCAACCTTCATGCAGCCTGCTTTTTTTACCCCGTTGATTATTTTCCTTACCTGCGAAAGGTTCATCCAGCAGAGGTGAAATCCTCCCAATACCATATGGACATCGATTTTGATAATCTCTTTTGACCTTTTAATAATTTTTACAATCCCCGGGTGAGCACAACCGGTGATAACGATTAACCCCTTGGAAGTCTTTACTATGAGCGACTCCTCCTTTATAAAGGCCCCCAGTTCACCTGTAGAATACACGTCTTTGCAGATCCTTATCGGATCGTGGATTTCCGCTAAACAGGCTCCCGCCTTCCTGACTGTATCTTTGACGCTTGGAGGGAAAGATCTCGGCATATAAACCGTGACGTCGGGGTTTATCCTTAAAAGGTGAGAAAGCCCGCCAATATGGTCATGGTGAATATGGGACAGAACCACCGCATTTACGCTATGGGGGTCGATTTTGAGTTTTTCCATATTGTTTAGAAGCACCGAACCTTCACCGCCTACATCGAAAAGCAGCGTCTTTTCCGGCCCCTTTA
>CAZENC010000143.1:0-7499 GCA_964513115.1 uncultured Desulfobacteraceae bacterium
GGGACTTGCAGTAGGCTGCCAAAGGAATCTGTCTTATTAAAAAATACAAGAGAGTATAATCTCAGGGCTTTTCATTGCAATCGGTAGTTGACCACATTCTGGATCTCAGGGGTATGATAGTCCCTGTGACACTTTTAAACATTTCGCAGTCACTCCGGGAAATCAAGTCAGGTGAAACCGTTGAAATCGTTGGGAGTGATCCTGAAACCAAAAGGGATCTCTTCAAGATCTTGCGGACGTTTCCCTATGAGCTGTTGAACGTCAGTGATGAAAAAACGGTGTATCGAGTACGCTTGAGAAAAGGGAGCCAGGATCTTGAGGTGACCAAATGAAAGACGGACTCCTGAACCGGTATCATTGATTCAAAATATATAAGTAAGGTGTTTTGAACCTTTCTCTGAGATATCCCGTAAACCTTTAATTAAGGAGGGAATCATGAAAAGAGAAACAATGAATTACGAATCCATTTTGAAAATTACTAAGGCAATCGCAATGTCCAGGGACCCCGAAGAAGTAACCTTGCTCATTGTGGAAAGCGTGAAGACCACTTTGGATGCCAAAGGATGCGCCTTGCTTCTTTTCAACCGGAAAACTGATGAACTTGAGCTAGCCGCTTATTACGGCCTGAGCGACGAATATGTCAACAAGGGTCCACTGAGAGCCATGTATTCTATTGCTTCTTCCCTACGAGATGGACCTGTGTTAATTAATGATGTGATGGATGATCCACGAATCCAATACCCTGAGGAAGCAAAAAAAGAGGGGATTTCCTCGATTCTCTCTGTGCCCATAGTTGTGCGGCAGAACCCAATAGGGGCATTAAGAGTCTACTCTGCTGAGCCCTGGGAAGCAAATTTAGAGCAGGTTAACCTTGTTCAGGCTGTTGCCCAGATCGCCGGAATGGCGCTGGAGATGTCTCGACTTTATAAAGGCCTTAAGGATAGCATTGAAATACTAAAGGCGAAGCGAGATCCGAAGACATTGAAATCAAAGCGGTGGACTCCGTATGAAGGTGTTCCAAAGAGTGCAGGAAGAGTCAAACCCATATCCCATGAGCTCCCCAAACTTCAATGAGGAAAACCACCGATCTCTGGAGTAGCGAATAGTAATTGACACCTGCGATTGCCTTGTATCGCAAATTCGCATACTTGAATCATTTATTCTGTAAGCCTTTGTATAGCACGTATTTGTATCGAGGCTCAAGCCTACCCGCCGGACGGCAGGCGGGGTTCAAGGCGCAAGGTGCGAGGACTGTGAAATGTATGCTCTCTTTCTGTTCCTTGGGCCTTATGCCTTCGCCCTTTTGCCATTTTAATAGTTCTTTGGACTTTTGTCTGTGATCAGGCATGCTCGGTCCAGCATTATCTTGATACGGACTACCGGTTAGTATTATTTCGACCTCATCCAAAAACAAATAGAGGCAGTGGAAGGGTCTGGTCTCCATTCAACATAACAGGGTTTTGTAGTTCAAGATCTTAACTTTCAATTTTCAATGTATCAATCCGTTCTATAGTCTTTTCAGCAACCTTGCGCTCTTTTGTAAAATAACGTTTCATGCGTTCAAGAAGTTCTTTTTGCCTTTTCTTGTTCCCCGCATAATACTCATGTTCCAAAAATCTTCTTATCCAAGCCAGATTAGATTCCACTTCTTCCGGAATCCTTTCTCCGTCATGACGAACCGCATCCTCCGGGCATACATCGTGGCAGACTCCGCATCGTATGCAGTTATCTTCATCTATAAAGGCAATGTCCTCATTCATTGAAATCGCACCAACATAGCATTCATCAATACATATACCGCAGCCTATACACATCTGTTTATTCACCCAGGGCATTTTAATATACTCCTTTAATAATTTATTTGACAGCCGTTTTAAAACAGTTGGCATTAACCCATCGCCGATTTTTTCCTGTTTTTGGAAAATACAACCCCTCAAGAATATACATGCAAAGCACTATCAACTCAACAAATGACAACAAATTTGAAAGATCAGGCCGGTTAATACCATTTTTGCATCCTTGAATCCCAGGCCAAATAATAAGGAAAACCTCCCTGCCTTTACAAGGTTTCACAAGCATATTTTACAAAAATCCAGGATATCACAAAGGGACGCACGCTGTTTATTTGCCTCATCCTGACCTCAATCTGTTTATATATTCTTGATATCTCAGGATTCTAATACACTGATATGCACTTCCTCACCCGAATCCTAGTCTCGGTATAAGACATTCATTAGCCTAAAAAAATAATTTTTTCTTTGTTTCTTAATCGTTTGTGTGTATAGTGCCTATCTGATTCGCTCATATGAACTCTAATCTGAATTTCTAGTTGGCATTCTCTTAATCTCGCTCAATCTCTACTCCAACTATTCTCTGATTACATCTCTGTAAAAATCTTAATACTCTTTCGTAAACCTTTTAATGACACAAATTGGACGATTCCATTTCCCAGACTAAATTTGTAATGGATCTAAAAAACTGTCATTTTAAGTAGAAAAAAAGACAATATTAAACCTCTTTTATATAAGCGACGGGACAATACTTGCAGTAGATGGTAGAGGTATAAAGTGTCTTTATAGAGCTACCTTCCTTACGGTTTTAGAAAGCCATTTCGGTAACCATATTTCAGATTTTTCGATCTCTTAGCAGGCACATCAACAGGGGGAATAATCGCCTTTATACTTGCTGCACACATTCCTGCTGAAAAACAGCAGCGTTTTACAGGGAGTGAGCCCGCTGATTTTTATACCTGGAACAAACCTAATGCATTCCACATTGGAAGGAGTTTAGCCATGAAAAAATTTGGTTTTCTTTTCATTTTATGGTCTTTTCTGACTCTTTTTGTATTTACCATTGCCGGGATTTCTGAGGAATCATCACACCCGGAAATCATATTAATGGATTACGATGGAAATGAAATATCACCGGAGAGCAACATCCCTTACAGCCCCAAGAATACCTGTGGGGAATGTCATGATTACGACAACATAACCAACGCCTATCATTTCCAACATGGTCGAACCGATGCTGATAGGAATATAGTAGTAAGCGATGACTTGGACTCAAAAAATCCCTGGCTTGTCTCAATGGGCATGTATGGTAAATGGTGACCTCCCTCTTCGGATTCCAGCCAGTTGGCCAGGAAAGTGAATATGAGGCGCTGTGACATAGACAAATCATCCTACTATTGGGTGAAAAGCTGTGGCACCTGCCATCCAGGAGGTGGTCCCGGCGAGTATGATCGAAAAGGAAATCGATACGATGAATTCGCAAGTAATACCGAGAACAATATCTTACCCAGAGGTGACAACTATCTGGACGGTGATTACTATAAATCAAATTGGGATAAAAGCGGCGTCCTTGAAGCAGATTGCTTGATCTGTCACCTTAAAGGCTATAACTGGAAAAAAAGGGCGCTTGCTGTTAGAGGAGGATTTTTCTATGAAGCCCCCATGGTAGGCGCAGGCTGGTTTAAAAATTTCAAGGTGTCTGAACCCGCCGATCCTTCAGCGCCTCCAAAAGCGATCAAATTTCGGCTGGATTACACACAGACGGATATCGCTGATCCAAAGGACCTGGCCAGATTCATAACGAAAAAGGTGCCTGACCAGAACTGCTGGAATTGTCATATTATGCCTGACAGCATGAAGAGAGGCAGAAGCTGGGAAGCCAAGACAGATGTTCACAGGGCTAAGGGCTTGACTTGTATTTACTGTCACACGAGTGAAGAAGATCATGAAATTGCTAAGGGCGACATATTGGTCGGTTCAACAAGAGATGATCTTGACGGTAGCATGAGAGGTTGTATAGATTGTCACCTAAAGGACGCAGATAGTCATGCCCCAAAGCCGAATCATAAATTTCCGGATATCCATGTCGAGAAAATTGCTTGCGAAACGTGCCATATTCCATACAAAGTCAATGCAGCCACATCGGTGATTGATAATGCGGTAACTGGACAAAGCATTAGATATTCAACAACTGATTTCCTGTCCAATGATCCCCTAAATCCAGCACAACTCTGCCAAAGTGCCCCGAAAAACGCCTGGTGTCCCGCTTTTGTGAAGTATAAAGGAAAAATCAAGCCGGTTGATCCCATGCAAGTTTTATGGTGGGGAGACTGGGACAGGGCTTCTCATCGCGTTATCCCGGTTGTCCTGTGGAGAATCAGGGACTTCACAGGAGCCAACATTAAAAATAATTTTACTATTACCAACTATGCGCTTTTGGAGGCGCTGAATGGATCAAAAGAGGTAAACACTTCGGACGAAATAAAAACTTACCTCAAGGCTATTGCCGGAGCCAAAGATAGGTTTGGATGCCGCATCGTATACCACACGCCTGTTCTGGTGAAGGGTGGAATGATTTATTACCTGGAACACGATCAATTAAATAAGTGCCTCATGCCTACGCATGACGGGGGATTCAAATGCTGTGAGCCCTTTGATCTGAGCCATAATGTGGTCAATGGCAAACATGCTCTCGGATCCAGGGGGTGTAAAGACTGCCACCGGAAGCCTTCTCCCTTTTTTAACAGGAAAATCCTAATAGATCCCTTCAATAGAGACGGAAGGCCAGTCTACAAAGAGGCTTGGGAGATCCTGGGATATTCAAAGAAAAGGTTAGAGGAGTTAACCAGGGGAAATCTTTATAACGTGAAGCCCTGAGGTAATAAGACGGAAACATGATGCCCAACTCAAGATAAACCTGGTCGAGGGTATCACAAACTGGGCCCCCTTGGCATGGCAGATGATCTCGGTAACTGTCTTATTGGCAGAGCCGATAGACCCTCTGGCATAACCTGTTGAAACAATATAATTGAGACCCTTTATAGAGGCCGAAAGCCCCGCTTTTTCCAACGCTTCTTTGATTACTTTATTTGTGGCCACTTTAACCCGGGTTTTGTTAATGGCATAACTTTTTCATACCTTCGCTGCTTTCTTTGCTTTAAGTATTTGAGCAAATGTTTCCACTTTGGTCCTCAGCGAGGCAGCATTGTAAGCCCTGCTGTCGAAACCATCTATTTCGAGAGAGAGAACGGGAAGGCCGGTTTTCTCCTCGAGATAATTCTTCTGAGGATGGGATATTGTTGCAACTGGACGGCAGTTATAAAGATAAGTCGCAATAAAACCATCCAGTTTCATCAATTCGGCCGCCTTTTCGTAAAACTGGATTTGTGCGTCAGTGCCGTAATAATATCCCCCTGTCATCTCATAGTCGGCTATTATCTCACCAGGCGTATTGTAATTTCCTTTGGGTTTAACTCTGACGCCCCCCCAACTACCTAATATAAATGTCAGCGGGACAGCCAGTCCCGTTTCTTCCACCAAACGTGTTACCCTGGGGTCGGAAGTATGCCCCGCCCGAACCATGACCCTCGGGGCTCCTTTTTCCGACACGCCTATCCCCGCCTTAACTCGCTCTTCCAGCTCATCGATCAGGATTTCCATGGCTTTGATTCCCTCTCGTATGCCACGACCTGTCGAGGAGGAGGAAAGTGCTTCCATTAGCTCAAGTTCGGCTATGCTAACCGGAACCGGATCGGCTCTCATAAGTTCTACCAGCCTTACCAGGTTATCTCTAAACGGCCGGCTATCTTTCTGGGACCTTTCCCAGGCATCGGGAACTATCTCAATATCCAGGACTTTTTCGGCCTTCTTAATGGCTTGATTTATCTGTGCCCCCAGATAGTGAACCCGTTCCGGCCGATATTCAGGGTATTCTCCCCATTTAGAATCCATAACGCCGTCAATATAGGCAACTGGAACACCGTACTGCGCCGTTACCAGATCATCGGCCTTAGAGCCCATATCACAATAGTAACTGGAGGCTAAAGCTAGATCCGGGACAGGGATCATCCCCTTGGCGATACCTCCTATCTTTGCCTGCCATAATGAACACAGCGCATGTCCCGGAGGGAGCCCATTGGCCTCACCTGCCTCAAGTATGGGAATAAGCTTATTGAAAATTTGCCCCATGGTATGGTCCAGCACCATATCAGGGGCGCTCACAAACACATCTTCGGAAGAGGCGCTCAACATCAGACCTGGCCCGAGTATGGCAGGGAATCCATAGTATACAATTTTTTTACCCTCGTCCTTGGCCAAAACCAGATCTATAAGCTCTTTGAGCCATGCACCCAGGAGCTTTCTCACACCTTTCAGTGTTATATCATGGTTTTGCCTGACCCAGCTATTGGCAGTCTGCATATCATCAGGACCTATTCCCAGCCTCACAAGTGTTTTCTCTATTCTAGGCCTTTCCTTTTCAATTTCTTCATCTTCGAACCCGCAAAGTTTGAGAAGTTCATCGTAGTAATCAGCCATGGTTTATCTCCTTATTATTTCGATAAATGTCTCGATGCGTGTTTTCATGGGGCCCGTCTCCATAGCATCGTATTCAGACTCCACGATAAGCATAGGAAGCCCTGTCTCCTTCTTTAATATATCAGGGAAGAAATAGGACTCAACTTTATACGACTCGCGGTACATTAACTGGTACCAGACTACACCCCCTGCATGATACTCCCTTGCAAGTTTTATTAGGAAATCAAGGCGTTCAGTACCCGGCCTAAACCAGCCGGGGCATACTCGCTCCATAAAATATGATTCAGCCAGGTTGTACATTAAATCACCGTCAAGTTTTACATTGCCCCAGTAGGGGTGAATACCCTCGGCAAACTCCTCCATCACTATCACTCCTCCGGTATCCTCTATGATGTCCATTACCTTCGAGTCTCCCTGGGCGAGGGTTGACCCGGTAAACAGGATTCTGGGTCCATCCTTGGGTAGAGGGACGGTTTCTTTCAGCTCATCAAAAAAGGATTCAAGAATTTCTACCATAACCTCTTTATCAGCGAGAAATGAGCCATGATTCAGGGCAACAAAGTCTTTGCTGTCCACGACAAAATTATCAGATTTTCGCATAAGGCTTATCTCTCTGAGAAGTTCCCTTTCCCTGTTACACAACTCTATTGATTGCTTGAGCCTCGATTCGGTGATTTCCACCCCTGTGAACTCCTCAAGTTTTTTCTTAAGCCTGCTTATCCCTTGAAGATAATATGCAAGGGAAATCTCGTCCTTCACGTGTGGAACACCAAAGACAAAAGATTTTATCTCAGGAGTATAATAGCCTGCGGTATTTGAAAAAACCCGGACATGATTATCGGTTATCGGAATTACAATAAGATCAGCAATAGAATAATAGGGATCCTTTCCAGATGTAAGGTACCCTATCTGGCTGCGCCAAAAGGGGTCGAACCATCTGCAGATATAAGCCCCGGCATCATTTAATACGTCATTGTCTCCTGCCCGGATAAAACATATGGGTATCGCGTCACAGGCCAAGACAAGCTCTTCAGGTAAATAGCCCCCAGCGGGATATCCTATAATCTTGCGTCCCTGCCCCTTTGCTTTGTTTAAATCAGTGAGCCGGGTTTTTAAATGTGAATCAAGCTTCTCAAGGGCTTTCATTTCTCCCTCCTTTTTTATTTCCGTGGA
>CAZENC010000144.1:0-7479 GCA_964513115.1 uncultured Desulfobacteraceae bacterium
GTGCCGGGGCCACTATTGGAGGTATGATTGCCAATAACGCCAGCGGAACCCGTACGGTGCGTTACGGATCTACCAGGGCAAATGTCCTGCGACTGACCGTGGTTTTGGCAGGCGGAGAAATCATGCAGATCGGGAGCCGAGCTTCAAAAAGTTCTTCCGGATACGATTTGATCAATCTTTTTGTCGGATCCGAAGGAACACTCGGGATAGTAGTCGAAGCAACTGTTCGATTGAGAGGTGTATCTGAAGAATTTTCTGCAGCTTTTGCAACATTCAAGAGCGTCAAAACGGCGGGAAAAGCTGTTTTTGAAATCATGCGCTCCGGCCTTGACCCTGCTTCCATTGAGCTTCTGGCTTCTGAATGTATTGCACTTATCAACAAAGAGAAAGGCTTGGGCCTGAGTGTTTCCCCTACTCTTTTCATGGAGTTCCACGGTCCAACCGGGAAGCAATTGGAAGATACCATGAACATGGCCCATGAAATTTGCATGTCCGCGAGTTGCCGTGACTTCAGAGCAGGTATCGACAGGAAGGATCGGGATGATTTTCTAAAAGCTCGCCATGAGTTTGCTGAAATGATAATGAGGAATCATCCAGGTTGTTCTCATATTGGCATTGATGTGGCCGTCCCCATTTCGGCCTATCCCGAAATCATATCCCTGGCCAGGGAGGAATCAAAAAATACGGGCATTCCAGGATATACATTCGGCCATGCCGGTGATGGCAACCTGCATCTTGTGTTCATGGGAAAAACCGGGAACAGAGAGGAGTGGGGTATCATTGATGAAATAAATCAGCGTATTGTGGAAGAGGCATTGGCCCTGGGAGGGACGGCCACGGGGGAACACGGTGTGGGTATAGGGAAGCGCAAATTCATGCTAGCGGAGCACGGAATCAGCCTTAAGTGGATGAGGCAAATCAAAGACTTGTTTGATCCAAAGGGGATACTTAATCCCGACAAAATATTTCCATAATAGGTAAATTTTTATCTACTTATATAAATCAACGGGTTAAGGAAGAACAAGTAAAAAAGATCTCATAACCCTCTTTATGGTTTCCGATTACTATTGTCAATTATTTGCCTGCCAGTTCAAGGACCTTGTCAACAAGTTTCTGTATGCCTTCGGCTACCTCTTTGATGCCCGGACCGAGCATGTAAGCGGGCGTTGTCACGATCTTGTTTCTGTCATCAAAATGTATCATATCAACTGTGCAGGTCTTATGCTGCCCCCCCATTGCTTCAATGGCCGAGGCTGTAGCCTTATCATTGCCGATTGTAACCTCGGGATTTTTTGGTGAAAGCGCCTTTGTCAGGGTGGCCGGTGCAATACAGATTGCACCTACCGGCTTTTCGGCTTCCACCATTTGCGAGAGAAGCCTCTTGACATCTGGATGTACGGAGGCGTCCGGCCCTTTTACGGCAAAATCGCTCAGATTTTTAGCTGCTCCAAATCCGCCTGGTATGATAAGGCCGTCAAGATTCGTTGCATTCATGTCTTTTAAGTCGTTTATTTCGCCTCGCGCGATACGGGCGGACTCCAAAAGGACGTTCCTTTTTTCTTCCATAACCTCCTGTGTTATGTGATTAACCACGTGGTATTGGTCAATATTAGGCGCCATGCAGATAATTTCAGCACCGGCCCTATCCAAGGCCAGAAGGGTTAACACGGCCTCGTGGATTTCAGTTCCATCGTAAACACCGCAACCTGAAAGCAACACACCAATCTTAGACATATTTCCCTCCTCTGTATTCTAAGAATTTAAGTATCATTCGGAAGTACCGGCAAATGAATATAAAGAACCCATTGGGCCATGCTGATTTTTCAAGGAGTTATCTATTTTTTGCAAAGGCTTTTTAGCGTAGGAGTTTCTTTCACAAGACCGAAAATTAATCCCTCAATCCCTCGGATGAAAGGTTGGTCCTTAATTGGATCGACATCTTAGCAAAAGCATTTATCTAAGGCAAGTCGAAGGCTTTGGCCCTGATCCACCAGTAAGGCATCATCTGCCATTCGACAGGCTTGCAGCGTATTTCTCATACGCCCAGTCGTCGCTTCTCCCGCAAAAGTGAGCGGGATCTTCTAGTCTCTCTTGCATCTAATCCCTTGCTGGTGATCAGGAATCCTTCAAAAATATCTGATGTGAATGAAAATATTTAAACTTGATGGTGGATTTGGCTTCGTGCTCATGTCGTGAGGAATTACCGTAATAGCGGATTTGAAGGTAGTGGGGAAAGAAAGGATAGAGGTAGACGGAAAAAAGTGGGGAAGAATTTTGTTGGATGCAAGATAGTTAATGAATAAAATCAAACACTTATGTTTAATTTTAGCGTTAGCCCAAGTGCGTTATAGCTTTTACTTGCATGTAAATATGGCCTGTGATAAAAGTCTATTGTTCGTTAGGATGCGAACGGGGTATATAATCTATGCCTGTCCAAAACAACCACATTTTCGTTCGGACCACCGCAAAGACTGATATTATTGATATCACGCCTGAGATTTCAAGAGAAGTGAAAGAATCCTCCGTCGTGAACGGAGCTGTCACCGTTTTTGTTCCAGGGTCAACGGCGGCCGTTACAACCATTGAGTTTGAAAGCGGTGTTATAAATGACCTCGAAAAGGCCATTGACAGGATGGCTCCGGAAGGTATTTATTATGAGCACAACGAGAGGTGGGGTGATGGGAATGGCTATGCCCATGTCCGTGCCGCCATGATCGGCCCGTCTCTTCATATTCCCATTGTGGAGGGCAGTATGACACTGGGGACGTGGCAGCAGATTGTTTTGCTCGACTTTGACAACAGATCTCGCAAGCGTCGGATCGTTGTTCAAATTTCATAGGCCTACAGCAGTAAGATCCGTGAAAAGCCGCCAGCTGAATTTTCTACGAGGGTATTAGTTGGAAAAACATGTTTCCAAAGATGTTTCGGATGTGAGTGAAAAATTAATTTTTCCAGACCATGATTTGGCACGAAACCTGTGCGGCGAGCACAATGCGCATCTTCGTTTAATAGAAGAGAAAACAGGGGTTTCGGTAAATGTGAGGGGAAACGTTTTATCGCTTAAAGGTGGGGATTGGGAAGTAGAACTGGCCGGAAAGGTCCTGAATCAACTTTATGAACTCATAAAGGCCAGCTATCCAATTTATTTGAATGATGTGGACTATGCAATAAGGATTCTGAGCGGTGACCCTTCTGTTGATCTTAAAAAAATATTCAAGGATGAGGTCTATATTTCTTCCAAGAAAAAGGTTATAACGCCTAAGACCGTTAATCAGAAGCACTATATCGACAGTATCAGAAGATTTGACATTGTATTCGGAATCGGGCCGGCAGGGACCGGAAAGACTTATCTCGCAATGGCCATGGCCGTAGCTTCTTTGGCCAAAAAGGAGGTTAGCCGGGTAGTCCTTGCAAGACCAGCGATTGAGGCCGGAGAACATTTAGGGTTTTTACCCGGGGATCTTTATGAAAAGGTGAATCCCTATCTCAGGCCTCTGTACGATGCGCTCCACGATATGATGGATTTTGATAATGCGTCACGCCTGCTTCAGCGGGGAGTGATTGAAGTGGCTCCCATAGCTTTCATGAGGGGAAGGACGTTGAATGACTCCTTTGTGATCTTAGATGAGGCCCAGAACGCGACTTCCGAGCAGATGAAGATGTTTCTGACCCGTCTTGGTTTTAGCTCTAAGACAGTTATCACAGGGGATGTGACCCAAACGGATCTACCAAATGGCAAAATTTCCGGGCTGATTCAGGCCAAAGGAATTCTTGAAGGGATAAGGGGGATTCAATTTGTATATTTTTCCAGAGAGGATGTTATCAGACACCCATTAGTTCAAGAAATAATTGATGCCTACGAAAGATTGGATAATAAAAAACAATAAGCTGTAAGGCAAAAGGGAAATTGATTAAGGCTTTTTTGGGAAACGGTGTAACCATGAATAAGTCCGGTAAGACGAAGTCGTTCAGAAAAACCAAACCGCACAGGAAGCGGGAAAGGGATACGCTTCCCGGAGCCAAGAAGAGTGTTTGGAGGACTGGTTTCTGGTTACGACCTGAGGCAAAACGGTTGTATATACTGTTTGGCTTGTGTGTGATTATCTCTGTTTTCCTTTTTCCCAATATCCTGAACCGTCCAAAAATATATAAGCTCGGCGACGTGGCTGAGAGGGATATCAAAGCATCACGTGAATTTCTTGTAGAAGACGATGAATTGACCGAGAAGAACAGGCAGGAAGCTGTAAAGGGATTGCCTCCCGTGTATGATTTTGATCCGACAGCTACAAGTCTTGTTGCCAGGATACGGGAGGCTTTCGACCAAGGCAGGGAATATTTAGCCGAATACCTTTCTGCTGTTCATGATTCGGAAAAGACTGAATCGAATGTTGAAAATGCCCCGAGTAAAAGTATTGATGTCTTAAAAAGCAATTTTTTTGAGATTCTTGACATTCCCTCCGACGATAATATTTTTGCGATACTCGTGAAAAAAGGGTTCCCCTCCGAATCGGCAGGAGTTGCCATCAGCCTTATCACACAAGTCCTTCAAAAAGGTGTTGTTAGCAACAAAAAGATGCTTATGAATCACAGTGGGAAGGGGATTATACTGCATGATATTCATACGGGAAGAGAGATCAGGCTTACAGATTTGGATCGTTTTAATGATCTGGGTGCAGCTACGGATTTGGTAAAGAAGCGAAGTAAGGAATTAAAAGGTTTACAGATATCTGAAGAACTATCAGGAGTCTCATTAAAACTGGCGATAATGCTGATCAAGCCGAATCTCACTTTTAATAAAAGGGAAACGGAGTTGAGAAAAGACCTCGCGTGGAAGTCGGTCAAGCCCTTTTATTTCATAGTGAAAAAAGGTGAAATGCTTGTGAGGGAAGGCGAAAGGATTACGCCCGAGCACCTCCTCAAGCTGTCGGAGCAGTATAAGCTGCTTGAGCGTGAAGAAATGCTGGGTCGTGCTCCTGCAATGGCTGTTTTAATCGGATTTCTTATCTCGGCCATGTACCTTGCAGGCTTGATGACCGGTCGATCTACCAAGGCCGAAACAAGGGATTTTCTATTTAACGCTGCAACACTCCTGGTTATTTTTCTGGTGGTCATGGCATCAAATTTCGTGTCCGAGGAAATTGCTCGGGGGTTTCATTTTTTCGCTCCGAGGGCCCTTCTATTTGCTGTGCCGGTCGCAAGCGGCGCCATGCTCATCTCGGTATTTCAGGGAATAGGTGTTGCAGCCAGTTTTTCTCTTATTGCTTCGGTCCTTGCCTCGCTAGTTGTCGGTGGTCAGGTGGAGTTTTTCATCTATTTTTTCATCAGTTCACTTGTGGCTGCGTATGGTGTAAAGAACTGCCGGGAGAGGGGCATCTTTATAAAGACTGGATTGAAGGTAGGAGTGTCCAATATTGTCCTGGCCCTTTCTATAGAGGTGTTATCAGGTTCTTTCCATTCAATTGAGGCCCTGATCGTTTTTGCATCTGCCTTTATTGGAGGGATACTCGTAGGAGTTATTGCTACCGGCCTTCTTCCTTTGATAGAGATGTCCTTTGGCTATACCACAGACATTAAACTCCTTGAGCTGGCCAACCTTGACCAACCTCTCCTGAGGGAGCTCATGGTTCAGGCCCCGGGAACCCATCATCACAGCGTTATTGTGAGCAATCTGGTGGAAGCTAGTGCACAGGCGGTTGATGCGAATCCTCTTCTGGCAAAAGTAGCTGCATACTATCATGACATAGGGAAGATTAAAAAACCCATTTACTTTATCGAGAACCAGGCGAACAGTGGAAACAAACATGAAAAGCTGGCTCCATCCATGAGCAGCTTGATCTTAATATCCCATGTCAAAGATGGTGTAGAACTGGCCGAGAAACATAAAATTGGCAGAGAGATCATCGATATTATTCGACAGCATCACGGAACAAGTCTGATCACTTATTTTTATGAAAAGGCAAAGGAACAGGGGGAGAAGAAGGGAGGAAAGTCCTCCCAGGTCAAAGAAGAAGATTTTCGGTATCCTGGGCCCAAACCTCAGACCAAGGAAGCTGCTCTTGTTTTGCTTGCGGATGTGGTGGAGGCTGCTTCGAGAACCCTTGTGGATCCCACGGCCGCACGCATTCAGGGAATGGTTCAGAACATAATAAACAAAGTTTTCTCTGACGGCCAGCTTACTGAGTGTGAACTTACATTGAAAGATTTTCATGAGATTGCGAAGAGTTTCAATAAGACATTGAGTGGAATTTTTCATCACCGTCTTGAATATCCCGAGCCGGTAATAAGAACCGCACCAGCCAAAATGGTGGGAAATGGAAATACAGATCAAATCTCAGCGGGAGATTCCTGGGCTGAAAATTCAGAAGATAAAGCGCAAGCTGGGGAGAGTCTTAAAAGACTTGGCTTGTCATGACAAAGAACTTAGTATCCTGTTCACTGACGACAAGCAGATTGCCGAATTAAATAACCGCTATTTGCAGAGAAAGGGACCCACAAATGTATTGGCCTTTCCCATGGCGGGAGGACCGGTGCCGCGAGTAGAATCGGTCATGCTGGGGGATGTAGCTATCTCGACAGATACGGCACTGAGGGAATCAGAGGAATTGGGTGAGACCCTGGAATATACTATCGATCGGTTACTAATACATGGGGTCCTACATCTTTTGGGCTATAATCATGAAAAATCGTCTGAACAGGCAAAAAGGATGGCCCTGGAGGAAGAAAGATTGATGGCAGTGATGAGGGAGGGTTAGTATATGGCACGCTTAGCAGTAAATGTGGACCATGTGGCAACAGTTAGGCAGGCAAGAGGAATCGATGAGCCTGATCCGGTATTGGCCGCTGGTCTCGCGGAACTGTCCGGCGCTGATGGTATTATCTGTCACTTGAGAGAGGACAGGCGCCACATTAATGACAGGGACCTTAGGCTTTTACGCCAGACTGTAAAGACGCGACTCAACATGGAGATGGCCGCTGTTGACGAGGTCGTTGAGATAGCCCTTGAGATTAAACCTGATCTTGTCACGTTGGTCCCTGAAAAAAGAGAGGAATTGACAACAGAGGGGGGCCTTGATGTTAAGTCCCAACCTGACCATTACGGAAGTGTAGTAGAGCGACTTGCGGGAGTCGGTATTTTGGTCAGTTTCTTTGTTGATCCTGATCCGGAGCAGATCAGGATTTCTCACAAGTGCGGTGCACATATCGTGGAGATACATACTGGACATTATTCGGAAGCTCGGACCGAATCGGAAGCTGTTGAACAATTCGAGCGTATTGCGGCAGCTGTGGAATCGGCAGCGGATTTAAATCTGGGCGTTAGTGCCGGTCATGGGCTTAACTATTCAAATATAAAGCGGTTTAAGGACCTGTCTCAAATTGAGGAATACAGCATTGGGCATAGCATCGTTGCGAGGGCGGTTCTAGTGGGTTTTGAAAGGGCGGTTCGGGAAATGATTGAGCTGGTGAAATATTATTAAAAAT
>CAZENC010000145.1:0-7455 GCA_964513115.1 uncultured Desulfobacteraceae bacterium
CTGAAGAAAACTATGCCTCTTTATACCTTTTTCCTGTTGACGCTCATGGCACCCCAAAGGGGCTGGGGTTGATTGCGAAATCAATTGAAGATGAAATCTTGAGGCTAGGGCTATTGTCTTTTCAGGGTTCCGGTAAAAATGAATAAAGAACCGGATCCAGCCAAGAATGAGAAGCCAAGTCGATTGTGATGAGGTACAGCGGATTGACGAAACCTACATCCCTGATATATTACTTTGTATTGGCTATTATGTTCTTTATGATGGTCGTGCAATTCCTCGTATCCCCCGCCTTAGCTGGTAATTCTATACTGTCGAAAAGCATTATCGAGTACAATATCAGCATCAATGAAAAAACCCTGGAAAATGGCTCCTACATGGGGAAGGAAGGAATTCTTAGAATCAGTCCCGAGGGTGGCCGTTCATTCGGGCTTAACGTATTGATGGATCAGGACTATCTGGCCGCCAAGGCATCATTAAAGAGAGCTGATAAGGTCTTTGAAGAGGCGATCGAGGCAATGACCACCCAGGAAAAAGAAAGATTACCGGAAGAGCATATCAAGAGGATCGGTAAGTTGGCCCTGAAATACAATGAGCTGATTAAATCCGCCAAGAAGCAACTCATGGACTATAGATTAAAGTTGAATGAAGATAACGACGACCGTCTTAAAAAAGAAATATGTTCCGCCCTGCTGGAAAGACTATTGGGAGAGAGCATGACACGCGCTTCCTATAATTTGAGGGATGGCCTCGGTTACTTCTACAACCTGTGCCAAGATCTCAGCATAGACGACGCGCCCCTGAATCCCATGAACATACGTTTTGTAAACTACATGTTCAACGACTTCACAAGAAAGGCATCCGAAGAAGATATGAGCAGGTTTGATCTTGACAGAACTCACAAGTCCGATGGAGCAATCTTGGCTTCGGGGTGGAACTATGCCCTGGGAAGGGCAGCTTCTCAATACATTTCATTTGTTCGCCCTCTGGTTGAGGAAAACAGAAAGAGCTCATATCCTGTGAATTTTCTGCTGTTTTTTGCCTTAATGCGGCAAGAGTCAAATTTTAATCCTTATGCAGTATCCCGGGTTGGAGCGGCTGGTCTTACTCAGATTATGCCGAGTACGGCAAAGGGGCTTGGGATGAAAAATATTTTTGTTCCGGCATATTTCAAAGATGCGGGGGCATTTATGGGAAGTGAGCGAAACTTGAAGAGCAGAGCAAAAGGCCTGATCTCAAAGATTAATGAAAAAAACATGATGGAATATGCGAAACGCGCAAGATCATTGATGCAAAAATCCTTGGATTTCAAGCGGAAACGGATAAAATTGTACGCCCGGTACAAACGGGATTTGTTGAGCGGGAGTACAGACGATCGTCTAAATCCGCAAAAGGCTATTGAGCACGGATTCAGATTTTTTGCCGGATTGATGAAAAACCAGAAAGGGGATATTAGTCTGGCACTTGCCTCCTATAATGCGGGACCCCATCGCGTTAGACAGTACAAAGGCATCCCTCCCTACGATGAGACTGTCGGCTTTCGAAACGGTGTCTTGAAATACTACAGGGCGTATACGCGAAAGCTTGAAAAATTCAAAGAAGGCAAGAGATAAAGGTTGTTAATACAGGCACTTTTGATTTTTTATGGTCGTTTTATTCATTGTTTTCAGGAACTTAATCGATCCAAAGGAGGATATGATTAATATCACCAAAATATAAGGGGAAAAGGCATGGATTCCAATATATTACGGAAAAGCGATTTTAAAGGCATTGAGCTGCTAAAGCGTGGAAAGGTAAGAGATGTCTACAAGATTGACGACCGCCTGTTGATTGTGGCAAGCGATCGAATGTCAGCGTTTGATGTTGTTATGGATGACCCCATTCCTGATAAGGGGAAGATCCTGACAAGCATTTCCATTTACTGGTTCAAGGAGCTGGAAAAGATTGTGGAGAATCATCTGATAAGCATTGAGCCATCTGAGTATCCTGAGCCCTGCCAGAAGTATACCGAGCAGCTTGTAGGACGGAGCATGCTCGTTAAAAAGGCGGCGCCATTACCCGTAGAATGTATTGTAAGGGGATATTTGTCCGGCTCAGGCTGGCAGGAATATCTTTCAGAAGGAAGCGTGTGCGGCATAGCGCTTTCAGATGGGCTTGTGGAATCTGAAAAATTGCCGGAACCGATTTTCACTCCTTCCACAAAGGCACAGGATGGCATGCATGATGAGAATATTTCATTTGACAGGGCTGTGGAGGTCCTAGGGAAGGAAACCGCGGAACAGGTTCGAAATGTCAGCCTTATGATCTATGAATTCGGGAGGGATCGCGCGGCAGAGAAGGGAATCATTGTGGCTGATACGAAGTTTGAATTTGGGAAAATTGATGACCGGTTGATCCTGATCGATGAGGTCCTCACGCCTGATTCATCAAGATTTTGGCCTATGGACACCTACCAGCCAGGGGGACCTCAAATGAGTTTTGACAAACAATATCTGAGAGACTATCTTGTTGAGATAAATTGGCCGAAGAAGCCGCCACCCCCCAAACTGCCTCCCGAAATTATTAATAAGACAAGGGAAAAATACCTCGAAGCCTTGGAGAGGTTAACGGGGCACAGCCTTCCTTAACTAATGTTGATGCCAATACTTTTTGGCGATATTAACGCTCCCTGCAGCCCCGCTAACGAGGGATCTCCGTTTCGCTCCGACAAGCTTATAGGGAATCTCCAAATTTAACATGTTTTGTTAATTTTATATTCTTTGGCTGACCCCGCGGTCTCCGGCGCGGAGGGTCTACCCTCCGGCCTGTAAGCCCTGCGGGCTGGAAGCGGCCCCGGTGTGAAAGCTACGGGAATGCCCTCGGCCATGAGCGACTCGACTTGAGCCGTTCGGCCCTGAGCTCACAGCCGAAGGGCTTGTCGACAAGTCTCGGGCCGAATGGTGCTCTGTGAATTTTGATTATGCCCAAGGAGGTAATTTATGACAACCATATGTTTTATCGATGACTCTGTGTTCGAGCATGATCTTGTGCGAAATGAGATCGCGCCGTGCGACCCAGATCTTGTGTTTGTTCAGGCATTTACTTTCGAAGAAGCCAGAGAGAAGCTGGGTGAAAAAGTCCATGGGCTTTTCCTGCTGGATTTGTGGGGAAAGGATGAGGAGGTACGCGAGCCCCGTCTTTCTTCAAAGGAAGAGCTTGAAAGGTGTATAGCCCAATTTCCGACGCTGGAAGATGTCTATAAGGGACTGAATGATTTTGAAGGGGACGTAAACAACGAATATCTTAAGAGGTTTTTTTCGATAGTTGACAGCTGGAGGACTCTGTTCGAAGAGGTCTGTGGAAAAATTGGACAGAACCGAAAATACGGGATTTCAAATCTCCAGCAGGTTCGCAAGTATTATCCAGGTGTTCCAGCGGTTTTTTATACAAGAAAATCACTGATTAGTGATGCGGTAGCCATGTTTAGGGCTGTAACTGACGGCCTTTTCATCAAGCCAACGGGAGTTAATGATGCCGAAACGCGTCGTCTAACCAGAGAGTATGCCCCCCAGCTGTTGAAGGAACTGAGACAGATTATGGGGACAAGGAGCCCTATAGATAGATAGAATCTTACAATTAATCTTTAGGCGTTATTTTAATGCTCTTATTCTTAAAAAGCCGGTGCCGGTTTTTACCTGACAAAACAGTATCAAATAGCCATAAAAACTTATCTAAGCATCCCTTGACAAAGCTTTTTTCGATGCTTAATGTTTCGCATAGTTAATGCTAATCTCAATACTTTCTATTGAGGAGTAAATTGTGGGTAATATAACTATTATACAAAAGGAAAAACCAGAAGAACAGATTGAGGAAGATTCTCAGGAAGGATTGAAGGTACATTCCGACCAAAAAGGTGAAAAGGAAGATCAAGTGAAAAAGGATGTACCCCTTGAGAAGATGACGAAAGCGGATCTACTTGAGCAGATAAAAGAAGTTCAAAAAACAGCAGAGGAAAACTATGATCTGTATATCCGTTCCCAGGCTGAAAACGACAATATGAAGAAAAGGTTCCAAAAAGAGAAAGATGATCTGGCAAGGTATTCCAACGAGTCGTTAATAAAGCAGTTACTTTCTGTAGCGGATAATTTAGAGAAGGCGATTAGCCATTTAAATGATGAAAAATCAATTGGTGCTATCAGGGAAGGTGTTGAACTAACCCTGAAAGGGCTTATGGATACCTTGGAGAGGGTAGGGCTCCAAGCGGTCAAGTCGGCAGGTGAACCCTTTGATCCCAATTTTCACGAGGGGGTTGCAGGCATGGAAGACGACACCGTGAAACCGGGAACGGTTCTTCAGGAGCTTGAGAAGGGTTACACGCTTAATCAAAGATTAATACGACCCGCCAAGGTCATCGTAAGCAAAAGCTCGGATTAGGACTTAAGCTTTCTTATATAATTAAGGCTCCCATAAGCATTGCGCATGTGGATATACGGCCAGTTGAATGATATGGGACGGCATTTGACCTTGAATGAGCATGGTAGATAGAGAGTCAGTAAAAAGAACTGTGGAGTTTAAGGAGGCAAAGAGATGGGAAAAATAATAGGCATTGATCTTGGGACAACCAATTCATGTGTGGCCGTTATGGAGGCCGGTGACCCGGTTGTTATTGCCAATGCAGAAGGGAGCAGGACTACGCCTTCTATGGTAGCGCTTACAGAAGGTGGAGAAAGATTGGTCGGACAGACAGCTAAAAGGCAGGCGGTTACCAATCCCGAAAATACCGTTTTCGCGGTAAAAAGACTTATCGGCAGGAAGTTCGACTCAGCGGAGGTACAAAATGATATTAAAGTCCTGCCTTATAAGATCAAAAAGGCATCAAACGCGGATGCCAGTGTGTTTATAAGGGGGAAGGATTACAGTCCAGCAGAAATTTCCGCCATGGTACTTCAGAAGATGAAAGAGACGGCAGAAGACTACCTTGGGGAGAAGGTTACGGAAGCGGTGGTTACGGTCCCTGCATATTTTAACGACAGCCAGCGGCAGGCTACCAAGGATGCCGGACGTATTGCCGGTTTGAAAGTGGAGAGGATCATAAACGAACCGACAGCAGCCTCTCTTGCGTACGGACTTGACAAAAAGGGAGACAGGAAGATTGCCGTATTTGACCTTGGGGGAGGTACTTTTGATATATCTGTCTTAGAGATAGGTGAAGGCGTATTCGAGGTCAAATCCACCAATGGTGATACTCATCTGGGAGGTGAGGATTTTGACCTCAGGATTGTCGATTACCTGGCGGATGAATTTAAGAAAGACCAGGGCATTGATCTTCGAAACGACAAAATGGCATTGCAGAGGCTTAAGGAAGGGGCGGAAAAGGCGAAGGTAGAGTTGTCCGGCTCCATGGAAACGGATGTCAATCTGCCCTTTATTACCGCTGATGCCAGCGGCCCCAAACACCTTAATATAAAATTGAATCGTTCCAAGCTGGAAAGCCTGGTTGATGATCTGATTGAGAAGGTGGTCGGGCCGTGCAACATAGCGTTGAGGGATTCCGGCCTTAAGACCAGTGATATTGATGAAGTTATACTGGTAGGCGGAATGACCCGGATGCCAAAAGTTCAGGAAAAAGTAAAAGAGATCTTCGGCAAAGAGCCGAGCAAAGGAGTGAATCCCGACGAAGTGGTTGCCATTGGTGCGGCCATTCAGGGAGGCGTATTAAGGGGAGATGTTAAGGATGTGCTCCTTCTGGACGTTACACCTTTATCCCTGGGCATTGAGACCCTTGGTGGGGTTTTTACCAAACTAATTGAAAAAAACACGACCATCCCAACGAAAAAAAGCCAGATATTTTCAACTGCGGCGGACAATCAGCCAGCCGTTGAAATTCATGTGCTTCAGGGAGAGCGTGAGATGGCGGCCTATAACAAGACACTAGGACGGTTTCAGCTTGTGGGTATTCCTGCCGCCCCAAGAGGTATGCCGCAGATTGAGGTCGCCTTTGACATCGACGCCAACGGAATCGTTCATGTGTCTGCCAAGGACATGGGAACAGGTAAGGAGCAATCTATCGAGATTACCGCTTCCAGTGGTTTGAGCGAAGAGGAGATCGAAAAACTCATAAAAGACGCTGATATGCACTCCGAAGAAGACAAAAAGAAAAGGGAACTTGTAGATGCCCGTAATATGGCTGACTCTTTGATCTATACGACGGAAAAGTCCATTAAAGAAGCTGGAGAAAAGCTGGATGAGACTATCAAGGGGGAAATCACCCAGGCCGTTGAAAACCTGAGAAAGGCCATGGAAGGGGAGAATTCCGAGGAGATAAAAAGGCTTACTGAGGAGTTGACCCAGGCTTCCCACAAGTTGGCCGAGACCTTGTATGCACAGGCGAGTCAGCAGCAAGCCCAGGCCGGAGGGGGCCGCGGTCCTGAATCCGCGGCCGGTGCTTCGCAGGATGAAGAGGTGGTGGACGCCGATTTCGAGGAAGTTAAAAAGTGAGGAGTAAGTTATTGTGCCTAAAAGTGGCCGTCCTTGTCGTTTTGATGGGGATGGCCTTTTTATTGATAAGTTGTAAGGCAGTCATTCCTGTGAGGAAGGAGGTGCAAGTCGATAAGACGCCAGTTTCTCTTCACCGGCAGGGAGACATCTACCTTAAAAACGGCCAATTCAAAGAGGCACTGGGACTATACAAAAGGCTTGTAGAAGAATATCCCGAATACAGGGATCTACCGATCGTCCGATATCAGATTGCCAGATCCCTCTACCTTACTGATGAGTATGATCTTTCAAGGAATGAGACCCTGAAATGGCTTGAAAAATATCCTCGGCATTCAATGAAGAGGGAAGTCCTTCTCCTAACCGGGGAGAACTTCAAGGCCCTGGGAGATAATCCGCGGGCCTTTGTCTTCTGGTTGAAGGCGGGAGAGGGATGTGCAGATGATCTCCAGTGCCTGGAGAAAATCAGAGAGAAAAGGGCTGCGCTAATTGAGGAAGGCAAGATTGAGGCCTTTGAGGCGCTGACGGGCTATGCCGGCCTCAGTGACTATGCACCAAAAGCGTATAATGAAATGATCGCCATTTTTCTCGAAAACGACCAACCGGAAAAGGCCGAAAAGGTGGCAATGTGGATGGCTAAATCGACGGCTGAATCCTGGGCCTTAAAGGGAAGAGAGGCCCTGGAACAGATCCGGAGAGAGACGAGCGTGAGATCCGAGGTTGTAGGGTGTTTACTTCCCTTGAGTGGACCTTTTGCCATTTATGGCCAGGAGGTCTTAAACGGAATTCAACTTGGAATGGGCATGTTCGGTGAATCGGGCCAAAGCCCTGCCCTGGAACTCGTAATCAAAGATACCGAGGGTAACCCTGAAAAAGCCAAAGCCGGCCTCGAAGACTTGGTAAATAATGAAAAAGTAGTGGCCGTTATAGGTCCCCTTACCAGCAGGACAGCCATGGATGCGGCCAGGGAAGCTCAGGCACTGG
>CAZENC010000146.1:0-7394 GCA_964513115.1 uncultured Desulfobacteraceae bacterium
TTCTTTTGATATACGGATCCCGTGCCAGATAAACGACTCCTGTGCCTCCCTGGCCGAGTTTTCGCAAGACCTTATACCGTCCTACAGTATCTGATTCGCCAAGGTCGGTTATAAATTCCTTTTTAAAAAAATTTTTTTCCACTTAATAACCTCTCAAAAAACTGCTTCGCACCTTTTTGCTCCTTGATTCCTCGAGAATTTTGGCCCCAGCCTACCTGGCAGGGATCGTATCTCCCATTAAGATCACAGGCATCAGGATTCTTATCAATTAGTTATGACAGGATTAAAAGTCTGCAATTCAGTATAGGGTAAGGTTTTTTAGGTGTCAATGTGGAAGGGTGCTTGAAGGTATTATAAGTGACTGGAAGTGGTTTCAAAACCTCAGATCGCGCCGAAGGTCAAGTCGCGGTCCGACGAAAAAGCGCAGCATACACGGTAGTATGTGAGCATTTTGAGGAGGACCGTAACACAGACATTCGGTGTTAGATGGGGTTTTGAAACCACTTCTACTAATTGCCGAGAGCTGAAACACGAAGCGGAACCAGCTTTCCTTTGCGAATATCTGCCAAACCCTTGTCAGTTGGCCGGAGGTACGGGAGGCCTGTAAATGACAAGGTTTGAAGAGTCAATAAAATACGGGGAAGGTCGGAGCCCAAACTACGGCATGCCTTTTCAACTTCTCGCATTTCTCTCACGATTTCCGGCAACGGCTCCGGCGAGATGATCCCACAAAGGGGCAAGGCAAGTTGGGCGGTTACTTCCTTACCTTTGACCACCACCACTCCACCTCCCAGGCTGATTAGTCTGTTGACGGCAACAGCCATCTCGCTATCGGAGGCACCAATGACAAGTATATTATTGGTATCCCAGATAAGGCTTGTGGCAATCGCGCCTTGTTGAAGACCGATCCCCTTTACAAAAGAAAGCGACGGGCTGTCATTCGGTTCACTTTTATTGAAAACCGCCGCCTTAAGTATATCTTTCTCAGGATCTGCAACCCATTTTCCCCCTACTTGCTTCATTTGACAGATCGTCTCTTTTGTAATGGTATTATTGGCGATTTCAACTACCCTGACTTTAGCATCCCTTTCATTGGCGGTAATTCGAAATTGACTCGGACTGATCTTTTTTAGGGCAACAGAACGCCGGGCTTCACGCGGATAAAAATATTCCTGGAGTTCAACGGTCAGTTTTTCGTCCCTGGCCACAGGGCGACCCGCAGCCCAGACCTGATGGCAATGAAAATCTTCCAGGTCATCCACCACTACCATATCCGCTATTTTCCCGGGAGCAAGTCCTCCGAGGTTCCTCAATCCGAAATACCGTGCAACATTAATCGTTGCCATCTGAATTGCCTCAACGGGTTCAAAACCAAATGCAACGGCCTTTTTCAGGAGCAGGTTCATTCCACCGGCGGAGACCAGTTCTTCCGGATCCGCAAGATCCGTAACAAACATTGCACTATGCAGGTCTACAGCTTTCTTGGCAATCCCTGATATGGCCTCCAATTCCCGCCTGACGTAGCCTTCCCGGATCATCACGGCCATACCCAATCTAAGCCTATCCAGAGCTTCATCCAGATTTGTGGCCTCGTGACATGAAGACGTCCCTGCGGCAACATAGGCCACAAGCTTTGCATTTCTGGCACCGGCCGCGTGCCCTTCCCTGGTTTTTCCCATCACATCCGAAAGCTGGTACTGGCTAAGTGCCCGTTCCTCAAGGCCAACAATGTTGGGCCAGTATGTTTCACCGACCCCTAGACAGCGGTCAGAGCCAAGGAGCTTACGGAAGAAAGAGGCTGGAAATGCTCTGCTGGTCTCAAGTTCGGGAAAGGGCGGTACAAGAGGCGGTGCCAGCACGAACACCCTCAGCGGGAGATCCTCTGTCTCCTGCAAGAAATACTCAACCCCCTTCACCCCATAGGCATTTGCAATCATAGCCACTTCTGAGACGGCCGTGGTGTTTCCGTAGGCCAATGCATATTCCGCATAGGACTTCACCTTAAAAATGCTGTCCAAATGTGTATGACCGTCAATGAATCCCGGAAGTAGAAAGCGGCCTTCAAGCTCATGGACAACGGTTTTCTCGCCAATTATTTGTGAGAAGGGAGGTCCTGTGTATACGACATAATCCCCTTTGAAAGCTACCCATAATTGCGGAATAATCTCCCCGGAATAGACATTAACCAAATGCCCGCCCGTAAAAACGTAATCTGCCTGGGCTTTCCCAAGGGCCGTTTTTACCATTTCAGTCCTTTGCTTCTGATTCATGGGTACCCTTCTTGTCTTTTATGGGAGTTTATAGATACTCAAAACTACAAGCAGTCTTAAAAGACAGACACTTACTTCTTGAAAAGGGCCTCAAGTGCCCTTTTGGCTTCCTTTGTTTTGTCTATCTTCCCCCGACGTGAGCCCTTCGGTATGAAAAACTCACAAAAATTTGCCCTCTCCTTATCCACAATCCGTTCCGCTGAAACCTCCCTGCATTCATTATAGGCGTGTGTATCGTAAAATTCGCATTGCTTACAGCATCGAAGATCTCTGTTGCAATTGGGACATGTATCTTTTCTTCCAATCCTGTCCGTGATAACAATCGCCTCTCCGCAAAAGACACAATTCATGATCTCAATTCCCCCGTCTAAAAAAAGGATTGATGAGTTCCTTTAAAGTATTTTTATTCAGAATGATTAATCCCTGCTCTTGCCTATCCCTTATTGCCCGCATAAGTAAGATTAGTTGAAACGTAATTTTGACAATTCTGACGTTAGCGGATACTATTTATTCATGCATCCGGGCAAACCAGACTTCAGTCTTCTTGACCATACGGCAGATATGGGAATCCTCGTTCGCGGCATAAATCTAAAAAACCTCTTCGAGGAAGCCGCCAAATCAATGATGTATATCATGCTCACATACGCACCAGGCATTGAAGAAACCCATGCCGTTAAAGTTTCGATCAAAGGTAATGACCTGCCTGACCTTATGGTCCGATGGCTTGGTGAAATACTCTATCTCTTTGAAGGGGAAAAAACCGTTGTCACCGACACTTTCCTTAGTGCCATTTCCCCATCACAGCTTGAAGCAACACTACAAACCATTCCCTTTGATCCGGCCCTTCATGAAATACTTAGAGAGATCAAAGCTGTCACCTACCATCAAATCGAAGTCGCAGAAAAAGATGGCCGCTGGGAGGCCAGGATTATTTTTGATCTGTAGAAAAGGCCCCCTCAAACCTTATAATCACACCTCTATAGGTGCCGACATGGAAATTAAACTGGAAAAACTTGATGAATACCGATGGCTGATCCCAAAAACCGGTCCAATGCGTGTACCCGGCCTAATTTTTTCAAACAATAAGCTCATAAAAGCGGTTAAAGAGGATCAAAGTCTGACCCAGGTGGCCAACGTCGCCACATTGCCAGGAATCGTGGGGTACTCAATGGCCATGCCCGATATACACTGGGGTTACGGGTTTCCCATCGGTGGCGTTGCAGCCTTCAATCTAGACGAAGGCATTGTTTCTCCTGGCGGAGTTGGGTACGATATTAACTGCGGTTGCCGGCTTATAACGACCCTCCTGAGGGCTGATGAAGTCCGACCGATTGTTAAGGACCTGATATCGGCCTTGTTCAAAAATATTCCCACCGGTGTGGGCTCCACCGGTCCTCTTAAACTGTCAAAAAAAGACGAAGCCAGAGTGGCTGTCCAGGGAGCAGCCTGGGCTGTAAAAAAAGGGTTCGGAACAACCGAAGACCTAGATAAAACAGAGGACCATGGCGCCATGGATGGAGCAGATCCGTCTTTATTGAGTGAAAGAGCCATGAAAAGAGGCAAAGACCAGCTCGGGACACTCGGATCCGGAAATCATTTCCTTGAACTTCAGGTAGTTGAAAAAATCTACGATGACCAAAAAGCCAGGGCTTACAGTCTTTTTGAAGGTCAGGTTACAGTCTTTATTCATACCGGTTCCCGTGGGTTTGGCCATCAGATATGCGACGATTTTCTAAAGGAAATGAGCGTGAATATCCAAAAAGAATCCTTTGATCTACCTGACAGACAACTAGCGTGTGCACGGTTGAAATCAGACCTGGGCCGACGCTACCTCTCGGCCATGGCATGCGCAGCCAATTATGCCTGGGCCAACCGTCAGATTTTAATGCACTGGACGCAGGAGACGCTGCTCAAAACCCTTTCAATCAACCCTAAAGAGCTAGGAATGAACCTTCTTTATGATGTCTGCCATAACATCGCCAAAAAGGAACTTCATACGGTAGGCGGAAACCAGGTCATGGTCTGTGTTCATCGAAAAGGAGCGACCCGATCTCTGCCTCCGGGGCATCCACTTCTTTCCCAAATATATCGCGATGCAGGCCAACCCGTCCTTATCCCTGGTAGTATGGGCACCTATTCCTATGTGCTTGCAGGGGCTGAAGGGGCAATGACACAGAGTTTCGGCTCAACATGCCACGGTGCCGGACGCGTCCTGAGCAGGGCAAAGGCTAACAAAAAGGCAAAAGGCCGCGCAATACATCGCGAGTTAGAGGATATTGGAATCTTCGTTCAATCCAAAGGCAAAAGAACCCTCAAAGAAGAAATGCCAGAAGCCTATAAGGACATATCTCAAGTGGTTGAAGTGGTCCATCAAGCTGGTTTGGCCAAAAAGGTTGCCCGTCTAAGACCGCTCGGTGTCATCAAGGGTTAAAAACCCGATTGATAGGCAAAACAGACAAAAGGCGACAACATTAAACATCACAAGAAACTTAGCAATTTACTCCACCCTGGTCAACCAAAAAGCACGTCTAAAATTGGCTTGTAAAGGAAGACAAGATATTATATAAAAATTTGCCTCTCAAAAACCCGCCTGATGACCCTTGAAAGACCAAGTGCTTTCATAGGCCAACCTGCTCTGTCTGCGGGAGAGACGGAACCGAAGAACATTTGAAACAGCTTCTCGGTTGCTTTCTGTAAGAGGCTAGAGATTTTTTAGCAGACATCGCTTAATAATTAAACATCAAAAGGAGCATAGACAATGTCATATGACCTTTCAGAAGAACAAATCATGTTAAAAGATACAATTGCTCGTTTGGCCAAGGAACAGATTGCGCCCGGTGCCGAGGCGCGTGATGAAAAAGGCGAATTCTCATGGGATTCAGCAGAGATCCTACGCGAAAACGGTCTTTTCGGCGCGGATTTCCCTGAAAAATATGGCGGATCGGAAATGGGACTTTTTTCTCTTTGCTTGATCATTGAGGAACTAGCCAAAGTCTGCGCGTCTACTTCCGTAATCCTTCTCGTGCATGAACTGGGATCCATACCATTATTCCTCGCAGGGAATGACGATCAAAAGGATAAATACCTGCCAAAACTGGCTACAGGGGAAAAACTTATAGCCTTCGGGCTGACCGAGTCGAATGCGGGTTCAGATGTTTCCGGTTTAAAGACAAAGGCGGTCAGAGAAAACGATCACTATGTTCTTAACGGCACCAAGACCTTTATCTCTCACGCCGATGTGGCTGATATAATCTGCATAGCTGCAAAAACAGACACCTCCGTACCAGGGCATAAGGGAATCAGCATGTTTATCGTTGAAAAAGATTCGCCCGGTTTTAGCATAGGCAAACATGAAAATAAGATGGGCATTCGCGGTTCTTCAACCGTGGAAATCATACTCGAGGATGTCAGGATACCGGCCTCAAATACCTTGAGCAGTGAAGGTGGGGGGTTTCCAGTTATTATGAAAACGCTGGATCTAACACGTATCCCGGTTGCTGCCCAGGCCCTGGGGATTGCTCAGGGGGCCTTTGACTACGCAGTTTCTTATACTAAAGAAAGAACACAATTCGGCAAGCCGCTTTTCTCCTTTCAGGGTCTTCAATGGATGATGGCTGACATGGCGACGCAGATTGAAGCGGCGAGGCAATTGACCTATAAGGCCGCTTCCGTGTTTGAAAATGTTCCGAAAAATCTGGATAGACTCTCAAAAGAACAGATCCGCTATTCAGCTATGGCCAAGCTTGTCGCAGCAGAGACGGCCATGAGTGTAACAACGGACGCTGTCCAACTGCTCGGGGGCTATGGTTTTGTAAAGGAATATCCAGTTGAGAGGATGATGAGAGACGCCAAGATAACTCAGATTTATGAGGGCACCAGTCAGATTCAGAAGGTCGTCATAGCAAGCACTCTCTGATACCTGAGCTCAAACACTGTTCTGAATAAGGGGGGTACTAAACAGTCCTGATTTTAATGTTTTTCTGCGACCATGAAACTATTTCTTCAAATGCTGTCCCCCTTGGGAAAAATGCCTTCACACCCATTTCCTTGATTCGGTTAATATCTTCATCATTCAAAAAACCCCCGGCTGTAACAGAGATATCTTCAGCGTTTTCTCTTTCAAGCAGTATAAAAATTTCCTCAAAGGCCTGAATGTCTGCCCCGGGCAAAGTGGTAATTCCAATATGGTCTACAGACTCCTGTACCGCCACCCTGACCATGGCCTCAGGCTCCTTTAGATCCGTGAATATGACCTCAAAACCGGCCTCGCCAAGAATTTTTGCCAGGTTGAGCTGGGCCTCCTTATGACCCTCGCCCAATTTTCCAAGAAGTATTCTTCCTTTTGGTGCAACCATATCAGGACCCCTTATATATAAAGATATCTCAATAGTCTTAACGTCTCATGAGGCAAAAAAACAACAAATCTGCAGACACCCACAGGCTCACGCCCGTGGCACTAATAGATTAAGCGTGGCTTTGAGGCCTTTTCTGAGTGACTGGCGGGAGGCCGCTGTGCTTTTCATGACTTATCAGCGGGGGAAACCGCAGCCCCGAGCTCGTCGAGGGGAATGCGGAGGGGGCAAAACTCCCCCGCAGATAAGTCGTAGAAAAGACCAAGCCGGGAGCCTCGGAACCGAAGAAAAGGTCTTAACGACACGGTGCCCAATGATTTGGCAACCTTTGAGGCATTCACCTTCGGGCTCACGCCCGCGGTCCTCTGCGTGTTCTTGATAGATTTCAAGTTTTTTCTGATACCTATCATAATCGATAACATTCCGGAAGGCAAGAAAGTGACTCGTTAAAGCTCGCCTATAGACGTGGGCAAAAGGAAAGGTTCGAGACGATAGTACAGGAAACAGGCTTGCCTCTTCCTTAAGGTTTTGTTAAAAAAAGCCAGTAATCCAAAATGGAGAAGACCGGTGACACGCACGGAAATAGTGTCCATAATTTTGGCGGCCGGAAGGGGCAGCCGCATGAAAGATTTTGATGGTAATAAAACACTCCTGCCCCTTATCCCTGGTAAATCAATCTATGAGGGAAGTCATCCCATCCTCATGGAGATCCTGGCGAACCTGCCATACGGCCCTAAAGCCGTGGTCGTTAATTATAAAAAAAGAGATGTAA
>CAZENC010000147.1:0-7384 GCA_964513115.1 uncultured Desulfobacteraceae bacterium
GATCCAAGGTTGCTTGGGGCCTATGATAATCTCGCAAAAATTTATATAGATAATTACAGGCAGTACGACACGGCACGGAAATTACTTAATGAGGCTGTCAGGAGAAACCCCGACTATCCGTCCCCATATCTGAATCTCGGTGTTATCAATCTCCATCTAAGGCAACTGCCCGAGGCCATTGCAAATTTCAAAAAAGTCCTTGAGCTTGATCCCGAGAACCATCTCGGCCACTACAACCTTGCGGCAGCTTATTTTAATCTCAGGGACTATGAAGAGGCCGCCTCTGTCCTCAAAAAGGGGATAAACATATGGCCCGGAAGCTCTAAGCTATACGGGCTTTTAGGTGTCACATTGTATCACAAAGGTGAGAGAGTACGGGCCGGGAAGGCCCTGACTCGAGCGCTTGACCTGGACCCCACAAACAAGATGGCTGAATATTACATAAAAAAATTACACTGATACCGCCCGGCCCTGGATGCTGTTGCTCCTCGGCGATTAGTCTATTTATAATAATATTGCACCTATTCCCACTCAATTGTGCTAGGGGGTTTGGAAGAGATATCGTAGACAACTCGGTTTACGCCTTTAACACTGTTGATAATCCGGTTTGAAATCCTGCCCAGGACCTCATAAGGGATCCTCGACCAGTCCGCGGTCATTGCGTCCAGGCTGTCCACGACCCTGACGGCGATTACATTCTCATAGGTCCTCTCATCACCCATGACCCCCACAGTCCTCACCGGCAGAAGAACGGCAAAGGCCTGCCAGACCTTTTCATAAAGCCCGGCCCCCCTGATCTCTTCCAGTACAATCACATCGGCGGATCGCAGTATCTCAAGCCGCTCACGGGTCACCTCCCCCAAGATCCTGACTGCAAGCCCGGGACCGGGAAACGGCTGTCGCATAACCAGTTCTCTCGGCAGGTCAAGCTCCATTCCAACCTGTCGCACTTCGTCCTTAAAGAGTTCCCTGAGCGGCTCAATCAGCTTCAATTTCATTATATCCGGCAGCCCTCCCACGTTGTGGTGACTCTTAATAGTGGCGGAAGGCCCTTTAAATGAAACGCTTTCAATGACATCCGGATAGAGAGTGCCCTGCGCCAGGTACTTTACTTCACCCAGTTCCCTGGCCTTTTTCTCAAACACGGTGATGAACTCCCTGCCGATTATTTTCCTCTTTTCCTCAGGATCCGTGACACCCTTCAGGTGCTGCAAGAAATGTTCGGAGGCATTTACTAAGTGCAAATCCATACCAAAGTGCCCCTGGAATACTTCCATGACCTCCCGTGCCTCTTCTCTCCTCAGAAGGGCGTTATCCACAAGTATGCAGGACAGCCTGTCCCCAATGGCCTTGTAAAGCAACACCGCCGTTACGGAGGAATCTACACCGCCGGAGAGCCCGCAAATAACCCTGTCTTCCCCTATCTCTTTCCTCAGGCCCCTGACTGTACTACGGACAAAAGAACTCATGGTCCAGGTGGGTTCGCACCCACAAATCCTGAGAAGAAAGTTCTTCAGGATCTTCGGCCCTTCAGGCGTGTGGGCAACCTCCGGATGAAACTGGACCCCGAAGTACTTACGCGTGCGATCGGCCATGGCTGCTACGGGGCTGTTTTTGCTCCCTGCAAGTGCCGTAAATCCTTGCGGCATCTGCTCGATACGGTCACCATGGCTCATCCACACTGTTTGCCCCACATCCTTTTTAAGACCGTAAAAAAGATCCCTTTCATCCTCAATACGAATTATTGCATTTCCGTATTCGCGATCAGCAGCCTTTGCAACTACACCACCGAGCAGGCGTGTGAGGAATTGCATACCGTAACATATCCCGAGTACCGGTATCTTAAGATCCAGGAGGCCCTTATCGGCCATGGGCGCATTTTTGTCATAAACACTCGCCGGTCCCCCTGAAAGGATGATTCCCTTTGGTGAAAAGGCCTTTATTTCATCAAGGCTTAGATTGAATGGATGGATCTCGCAATATACCTGTGCCTCCCGGACCCTTCTGGCAATAAGTTGGGTATACTGGGAACCGAAATCCAATATGAGCACTTTTTGTCTGTACAGGTTACTTGCCATGGTCTGCTTTAAGTCACCGGGTTTTTTCTTAACTCCTCCTTGAGTATGCCGCACAAGCAATCCCGCAGACTTGTCCGCCTCCGGCTGATTTATCCGCCACTGGCGGATTGACGCAGAAATTGCGGAAAAAGTCCGTTTCAGGACGGAAACTACTCCACCCGGTAGTTAGGTGCCTCCTTTATGATAATTACGTCATGCACATGGCCCTCTCGGAGCCCGGCCGGTGTAACTCGCGTGAACTTCACTTCGCTTTGAAGTGTCTTAATATCCTTGCATCCCACATAGCCCATCCCGGCCCTCAATCCCCCCACGAGCTGGTAGACAGTGTCTGCCAAAGGACCGCGATGCGGCACCCGGCCAACAATTCCTTCGGGAACAAGTTTTTCCTCCAGGTCCGCTTCCTCCTGGAAATATCGGTCCCTGCTTCCCTCTTTCATGGCCTCCAGCGATCCCATGCCCCTGTAAACCTTGTAGGTTCTGCCCTGGAAGAGTATTGTTTCACCCGGGCTTTCTTCTGTCCCGGCAAACAGGCTTCCGATCATGACCGAATCGGCACCTCCGGCCAGTGCCTTGCTGATATCTCCCGAATACTTAATTCCCCCGTCCGCAATTATCGGGACTTCCTTCTTTTTCGCCTCCCCGGCGCAATTCCTGATTGCCGTCATCTGGGGCACGCCCACGCCTGCCACAACACGGGTGGTACATATGGAGCCCGGTCCAACGCCGACTTTCACGGCATCCGCGCCTGCATCAATGAGTGCCCGGGTACCTTCGGCCGTGGCCACATTTCCTGCGACCAGTTCCAGATCGGGATATTTCTCCTTGGTCTCCCTGACCGCCTGCACTACCTTCTCAGAATGGCCGTGGGCCGTATCTATAACAACCACATCCACGGCGGCAGCCGTCAGGCTTGCTATTCTATCCTCCGTATCCGGTCCGATGCCGACAGCGGCACCGACCCTCAAGCGGCCCAGGTCGTCCTTGCACGAATCGGGATACTTTTTTATTTTTTCTATGTCCTTGATAGTGATAAGACCCTGCAACTTGCCATCATCGTCCACTACCAGAAGCTTTTCTATGCGTCTTTCATGGAGAATGGCCTTTGATTCTTCCAAAGTGATGCCAACTTTTGCCGTGGCGAGATTCTCCTTGGTCATGACCGTTTCGATTTTCTGATCCAGGTTGGTTTCAAACCTCAAGTCCCTGTTAGTGATAATTCCTACAAGATTGCCCCCTTTCACAACAGGCACACCGGAGATCCTGTATTTCTTCATAATCTCCAGGACTTCGCAGATTTTGCGGTCCGGCTCAATGGTAATGGGATCCACGATCATGCCGCTTTCAGATTTCTTGACCTTTTCCACCTCCAGGGCCTGCCGCTCTATGCTCATGTTTTTATGTATAAATCCAAGCCCCCCCTGCCGCGCCATGGTAATGGCTGTTTCCGACTCGGTTACGGTATCCATGGCCGCACTGACAATAGGGACATTCAAGGAAATATTCCGTGACAACCTGGTTTTTACGTCTACCTGATTCGGCAAAACACCGGAACGGGCCGGAACCAGGATCAAATCATCAAATGTAAATCCATATTCAATATAATTACTATCCATTTTTCTCTCCCTCTGCATATCGAATTAAAATACCTTCAAGCAAATCCGACATGCTCACAGTTACTTGAAGTGATCCAAAAAAATAAAGGATTCTTATGACCGCAATGCACCCTGCCAAAATAACCTCTGCCCTCTCCGGGTCCAACCCAAGCATTCTCAATCTCTCCTCATAGGGCAATCTCTTTATCTCATCAAAAAACCCTTCAAGTTGTTTCACTGTCAGTGTCAGCCCGTTAATCCGTTCCGGAGAAATTTCTTCAAGAGAAATACCATTAAGCATGGCGGCAAGGGTGGTTACGGTTCCCCCCGTACCCGCAACCAATAAACTACACCCACTGTGTATAGGTTCCAGGCGTAACCCTCCAAGCATTTTATCTATGTGTCTTGAAAGGGCATCAACCTGCTTATCTTCCGGGGGATCCGATTTGAGGAAAGCCTGTTTGAGAATCATAGACCCTATCAGGGTCGATCTGACGACTTGCGCACCCTCTGTACTGAGAAAAAATTCCGTGCTGCCGCCACCCAGATCGAAGACAAGAAAAGGGCGTGACTGGATATCAAGAGCGTACACAACCCCTTTCCCGGTCAGCAGCGCCTCTTCCTCTCCTGTTATTGGTCTAATATGAACACCCGTATGCGAATGAATCAAGCCCAGAAATTCGTCCCTGTTGGTTGCCTCCCTGACCACCCCGGTCGCAACCGCATGCACCTCATTAACATCAAACAGTCTGGTGCACTGCAAAAAATCTTCAAATACTTCCAGGGTCCGATCAATGGCCTCGGGCTGAATTGTCTTTCCTTCCGAGTAGGAAAAACCTTCTCCCAGACGGATATATGCCCTTTTTCTCGCAAGAGGTTTGAGGCGTCCCTGAGGCTCAAATTTCCGGGCCACCAAAAGCCTCGCTGTGTGTGTTCCGATGTCTATTGAGGCGCAGTTTTCAGTCATTTCGGGGGAAGGTATCAGAGCAGAGGATATTTTTCAACCTGTTCTTGATAACTCTGCCTTTGCCTGTATTGCGAGAATAGTTAAGAAAGGATTCACTATTGTCTCCCAATATAAACGGGCCTAAAGGAACGTTCATCCCTTTTCACGGCGTCATAAAGGAGCTTTAACATCTTTTCCCTGTCATCCGGCATTTTTCCGTGTACATCAACATAGTTCGTATAATGATCGCTTGTAATTTCCGACGTCACATCCAGGTTCTCAATGATCTGAATTGTCTCTTTCAGCACTTCATGTGGAGATAGCACCTGAAACCGTCCCTTCTTGATCTGGTGCAGCAAAAGTGTATTGACCTTGGGTAAAAAGGTACGAAGCCTTATAAAGTCCGGATTAACCGCGCTCAGAACCCGCGCTGTCGCTTGTGCGTGTTCTTTTGTCCTCTCCTTCCCGCCGATTCCGAGGATCACATATTCACTCAGTTCGATGCCCGCCTCCCTGACCCAAAGACCGGCCTGTGTCTGTTCAACCGAATCCGTCCCCTTCTTTATGAAACGCAACACAACGTCATCCCCGCTCTCAAGCCCCACATGGATGCGCATCAATCCGTTTTCTTTCAGCTTTCTGAGGTCTTCCGCTCCTTTCCGATAAATATATCTGGATGACCCGTAAGTAGTTATCCTGTTCAAACCCGGAAAAACCGAGTGTGCGTAAGCACAGATATGTGCCAGCTCGTCCGTAGGCATGGCAATGGTGTTTCCGGCAGGGAAAAAAAGTGTCCTAACGCCCGTACCGTAAAGCCTTCCGGCCTCATCAATATCCTCTTCTATTTCCTTTACAGGCCTAACCCTGTAGGGCGGACCTTTCTTGTAGACCATACAAAAGGTACATTTGTTGTGCGGACACCCGACGGTAGCCTGTATCAAGAGACTGTCCGCTTCGCTGGGTGGCCGGTAAATTGGACCTTCATAACGCATAATTGGTAGAAAAATATTTATCTCAAGGCACCAGTTTCGATACTATTTCTTCAGCCTGTTCCATACTCACATGGTTCATATTGAGGACTAAGTCGTACAAAAGCGGGTCATCATGAAATTCTCTATCTGAAAAGCAATTCAAGAAACGAATCCTGATCATATCCGCCCGTTTCACGGCCTTTTCCGCCTGACTTTGATTCATTTCATAGTTGTCCATGAGGAAACGGACCCGATATTCCATATCCGCAATAAGAAGGATGCGGACCACATCGTCATATCCTTTAAGTGCATAGTTACTTCCTCTTCCTATGATTACTACATTTCCCTCCTCATGAAGTTTTTGAATAATGGCCGTAACTTCATCAACATAACGCTTTTCGTCAATGAATCCATGTTTCTTGGTGACCTGGCGATCAATAGAATCCGCGATTACAATTTTATCAAGTAATTTAATTAACTTGGATGTGCCTTTTTTTTCGATGGTACGGACCCGGCCGGAAGAAACACCAACATTCTTTGCCACCTCCTTGATCAATTGATCATTCACGTAACGATATCCAAGACTTTTTGACAATCTTTCGCCCAACGTCGCACCGCCTGCCCCAAATTGCCTCGAGATAGTAATGGTTGCCATGCCTAAACACCTCCCCAATTATGGCTTAGCTGATGTTCACTCAAATCCTGCTAAAGCCGGGCAGAGAATTTCCAAATGAAAGGCACTTCTCAAATTGTGCTCCCATTAAGAGTCTTCTGCGCACCCACAGTCACGATGGTCATTTTTTAACTTAGGAGCCTTTCTAAGAACCGGTTTTAATGGAGGCTGATGGAAAATCTCCAGATATAAGGCATCCGAAATCCCGAGTAATGAGGCGTACATAGAAGTACGCCGGAGTGACGAGGGATGAGAATAACGCAGTAGATGGGGGTTTTCCGACAGCCTCCTAGGGATAAAAAGAACTTATAAAATTATAACAAATTCTATTCCAAAATGAAATATCTTCTCTTAAACTTATTTCAGACGTAGCTCATATAGGTAGTATCCTGGATAATTAACGTTCACCCGCGCGAACCGGTTTTTAATCATAGAGAAAACAACTTGACAAAAATGAGCGGCCTTTCATATATAAAGGGCCAGATTGCAATCCTTCATATTCCATAGAAGACTGCGGTATTTAGCTCTTACCACCGTTACACAGAGGAAAGATAACATGGAAATCAAAACAGAGCGAATCGTTGCATATGGCCTTGCGATCGTACTCTTCGTCGTGGGGATAGTCTGTTATGCCGCATTTCCGGTCGAGACCCCGGAAAAACCGATTAGAATCATATTCAAGAGCACGGCAGGCAATGTCCTTTTCGACCATAATATGCATACTTCAAAGTCTGGATACGGTATCGGATGTGCTGACTGTCATCATACCCTCGAAGATGAAGGGGAAAAACCTACGGCCTGCGGGGATTGTCATGAAATTGATAGCGAGGACCCTGTTAAACGATCCGATGCATTCCACACACAATGTAAGGGTTGCCATGAAGATGGAGGTGCCGGACCTGTAGATTGCTCGGCGTGCCATGTGAGATAGACAATACGTTGATGACTGTGAACAATTAAGAATTCAAGAAAGGTGTAACACTTTAGTTTTTAAAACATGACAGGAAGGGCCCGGTATTCAAAATTGATTTTTTCGAAAGGCTAATGTGTTACAGAGACTTTATACCTGCTTTCTCATGATCAGGAGGCTAACATGATAAAGAGACCGTTTTTCGGTCTGGCAA
>CAZENC010000148.1:0-7372 GCA_964513115.1 uncultured Desulfobacteraceae bacterium
GGATTTTTTGTGCCAAACAACTGGGCAAGGTTGACCGTTTTGTCGTTGTTCCTAATCACATTGACTATGCCATCCTTTAGCTCCAGGCGCGATATGGAAGCGAACCTGGCACCAAGGTCAAAGGCTCCGGCCACAGTCAGGTTGCCGATCTGAAAGGCCGGTTGGGACGCGTCTGCAAATCCCAGGGCAATCTGCTGAAAGGTCAGGCCAAAGTCTTTAACCTGCACCTTAGGCTTGGGCGAATCGGTGGTGACGGCTGCCTTAAATGCCAGGTAGACCTCATCGGTGGAAAATGAAACAGCCGGCGCTATGCTCTGATCCGTGTAATTGAGGGCCAGACCTCTCAGGTTGATTTCTGATATATTGATGGTCCATGGCGCTCCCCTCTCACCGGCGGGTGCCAAAGGGGGCGACGCGGAATCGTTCTCCCCGCTTGTTAGCCGCTGCATGTTTAAAATCCCATCATTGTCCTTGATAAGGTCCAAATCCCCGCCCCGAATTGCCAGACGGACGGCATCGATCCTACGCTGGATCATGTCCAGTTTTCCTATATCCAAGTTAATTTCCGGTAGGTTCAGGAAGGCCTCTTCCGTACCTTCAACTTGAAGCCTGACATCCATGATCCGCACACTAATATCATCCGATGTAACTGTCGTTGTGTCTTTGCCGAGATCGATAAGGTAGTGGGTCTCAAGACCCAGGCGGCCCTCTGGAGGAGCGATGTTCAGTTGGGAGCGTACAAATTTCCAGGGGGTTATCAGTGATATCTGTTTAAATTCCAAAAGGCCTTCAGACCGCAAGGGATAGAGGGAAACCCGGCCGGACCAATGCAAGGTCGCACCATCCGTGGTCTTGGCCGTCAATGTGTAGAGGCCTTCGCGTTCCGGCAGTGTCGAGATGTCTGCCAGTTGTATATTCAGAGGGGAGAAGGAAACAGTCGCTGGTATCGGCTGGCGAGTATCAGTCACATCGATTTTCCCATTGTTGATTTGGATATTGTGCAGCAGCATCCGCAGCGGCCGGTTTGTTTCTTCCTCGGGTGTAGCCGGGTCCTTACCTGCCAGCCGGGTTAGATTGAGCTTTCCGTCGGGATCATTTACGACATTTACCGATGGGGCATCCACGATTATGTCCGCAAAGGTCAGTGCCCACCGGAAGAGACTGCTTAGTTGGAAATTGACATACAACCGCTCAAATCCGGCCATCGCCCTGCCAGAAGGTTCATTGATCTGAAATTCCTTGGCCTCCAATGTCAGTGTAAATGGGTTGATTTTTACCTGCTGCAGGGATACCTCACTGTCAAGGCGCTGACTGAGGGACTCAGGAAGAAAGTGTTCAATTAAATAAGGTAACAAAAAGAATCCGGTCACTCTATAGAGAACTATCAGGATAGAGGCGATGATGACTCCCTTGCTCTTGCAGGTTTCTATAACAATCTGTTTTAGTTTTGCCTTCATCGAGTTCCTCTCCTTGACGCGTCGCAACGACACATTTTTATTTTTGTTTTAAGAGGCCAGAAACCGAATCCAATACCGATTTCAAGACGCCTGTCTTCATCCGGTATTTATGTGCGTTTTATGATTATAGATTTTCTTCCCAATTAGTTGTGAGCAATTGATATTTCACTCGAATCTTTATCATCGATCAAGTCATTTGGTGATGATTCTAATTATAAAGTATAAATAGCCAGGTGTAAATGTCAGTTTTTTAAGATCCCGATTTTAATATTAAAAAAGAATTAACCGCCGTACACGATTTTATCTGTAGTCAAAGTGGTATGGTTGTAGCTGGCTTTGCCTACGCACCAACCGCGAACCGCGAATTTCCAACCATAGAAAATCCCTTGACATAAAATTCTGAGAGTGTATGGTTTGGTTATTGTTTTCGGCGGATTTCCTATCTAAGACGCAACCAAAGACGAACAAAAGAGTCGCTGTTGTAGTGTTTTAAAAGGGAGAATCGATGCAGTATATCAGGCATACCGTATCGCGGTTCATCGATTTCATCAAAGGAGATATCTGGAGGGTCCGTCTCAGGAACCTGCCTCGGAAAAAATCCTTCTTCATTAAGCAACTGAGAATCTTTCTCCTGTCCGTGCGCGGATTTGACGAGGACAAGTGCCAGCTACGGGCGTCGGCACTGACCTTCTATTCCCTGATCTCCATAGTCCCTGTGGCGGCCATGGCCTTTGGAATTGCGAAGGGGTTCGGTTTCGAGAAGCGTCTCGAGCGGCTGTTCCTGGAGCAGTTTCAGGGACAGGAGGAAGTGATTACACGGGTCATTACCTTTGCCCATTCACTGCTCACCAACACGAAAGGGGGAGTTCTTGCCGGGGTCGGTATTGTCCTCCTCTTCTGGGCTATCATCAAGGTCCTCGGCAACATCGAGGCCTCGTTCAATGATATCTGGGGGATACAGGAGCCGAGGAGCCTGGGAAGAAAATTCAGCGATTATATTTCCGTGATGCTCCTCTGCCCGATTCTCCTGATCCTGTCGAGCAGCGTGACGGTCTTCATCACGACCCAGTTAACGCTGATCATAGAGAAGATCGCCCTCCTGGGGATATTCAGCCCCCTGATATCGTTCGTGCTCAAGGTGCTTCCCTACGGCATTGCCTGGGTCCTGTTTTCCTTCCTCTATATCTTCATGCCCAACACCAGGGTAAGCTTCAGGTCTGGTGTCCTGGCAGGGATCATTGCCGGGACCATCTACCAGGTTGTCCAGTTCGGCTATATCGCCTTCCAGGTGGGAACCGCAAAGTACAATGCGATCTACGGAAGCTTTGCGGCATTGCCACTGTTCCTGATCTGGCTACAGTTGAGCTGGCTGATCGTCCTCTTCGGGGCGGAATTTTCCTTCGCCCACCAGAATGTCGACACCTATGAGTTTGAACCCGACTCCCACAAAATCAGCGGCTCCTTCAAGCGGCTCCTCTCCCTCCAGATCACCCACCTGCTGGTGTCGAACTTTGCTGAGGGGGAAAGGCCGCTCACGGCCACGCAGATATCCCACCGGCTTGAGATGCCGATTCGCCTGGTACACCAGATACTCCATGAGCTAACCGCGTGCGGGATCTTATCCAACACGCAGACGGAGGAGTCCAAGGAACCGGGCTATCAACCCGCCCGTGACATCGGCACCCTGACTATACAGTTCGTTATCGCCTCCCTCGAAGACAGGGGAACGGACGCGATCCCCGTGACCCAGACCGACGAATCTAAGGTCCTCTCAGAGATACTGCGCGCCTTCAGGGATGTGGTGGCACAATCCCCGTCGAACCGGTTGCTGAAGGACATATAAAAAAAATAAGAAGAGTTCTTTATGATATAAACAGTATAAACAGTGGACGGTCATAAAAAAATAAATAAGTTGAGACAATGAAAGTGACGCAGCAGGAAATACACATGCCAAGATCAGCCCGATTAGACTCACCTGGTGTGCTCTCCCGCGTTCCGCGGGTTTATTATTCGCAGTATTGAACGCTGAAATATTTTCTTAGATAATATGGATCGAGAAAATCTATTGGGAAATTCAGGGTAAAACTTAAATAAATTAAACTTATCTTGGCATACTCTTCCTTCCCTCTTCCATGGCAAATTGAAATCATTGCAAGACCCAGTAAAATCAATATTGAATGTAAAATCTTGGCGCGGCCTTAAGTAATCAAATAATTTCTGAAAGCAAATAATATCAAGGCGTTGAAGATTTTATCTCTAATCGTTTTTATTTTTAAGGGTCGGAGGGTAAAAGGGCTGAAAGACTTCTGATAATCCCGCTATGTTATGTAAGTGAACGCAAAAACCGTGACAGGTTGTTTTATCCTGGCACGGTTTTTTTGCTTAAGCGGTTACATAATGTGGGTTATCAGAAAGTGTGCTGTATGGTCATCTGTCGAGCCAGTCTATCTCAATGAGCTTTTCCATCTCTCTGAACTCTGGATCTCCTGTCATTGCGTTTCACTTCCTGGCAAGTACGCCTGCTTCTCCGCAATTTCAATTATCGTTTCGAGACGCACAACCCTTTTATCAATTGAAATTGTCCTCTCGGACAATAATTCAGACTTTTGATTTAAACGCTTTACTTCATCGGTCAGTTTGATCACGTCTATTAATATGTCTTTCCAACTGGCCATTCTTACAAACTCCCTTTTCACAATTTTTTTAATGTCTTATTGATGGCTCTATTCGCTTTTTTGGTTGAAGCGATCGCTTCTTTTAGGCGTTTAGATACCAGCTCCATCAGTTCTGAGGCTTCCAAATCAGCGACGGTTGCCATATCAGTATTGTAAGAATCAATGGCTACACGCACCATTTCGGCAACTGAAGTTCCTTTATCCCGTGCTAGATGATTAAGCTTCTTAACCTGGCTGGGTGAAATAAGAAATTGTTTCCTAACCAATTTTTCTGTCTGGGTTGTTTGCATTTTCATATCCTCCCATTATTCTTAAACAATGTCCTTAATATACACATGCACAACAGTATGTGCAAGTATTTTTCAAGCTGTGCGGTTTTAACGAGCGAAACGAGTGGGCGGTGAATGTGTGCCCGCCATTAGCACCATACCGCTTTTCGCCTAAATGCTTCAGCCTTTAGCCTAAACACCTTTTTAAACAGGATGGTTAAAAATAATACTGGAGCAGGTCAGGCCGGCCTCTGCCTTCATAAGTTCGGATATGTCTATTGTTTTAACTGAAAAGCCGAGTTCTCTGAGCAGTTCTGCTGTTTTTGTAAATCCTGCATGAATATAAATAGTATTGTTTATCCACAGGGTGTTTGCAGCCCAGGGCTCACTTTTATCAATGTTGATGATTTTAAAATCTTCAAATTCATTAAGGTCAATCCATTCGGGGTTTACAAGCAATGTCCGGTTATCTATTGCTGTGCAGGCAGACTTAAAATGGAGACAGTCTTTTACAGTGACAGGCCTGACATTATATCCTAAAGGCTGTAGGGCAGAGGCAAGGGATTCCGCGCCAAGATTATTTGTCCTCGGCGTAATTCCTACATAAATGTTTTTTCCAACCTTCAGCACATCGCCGCCGTCAAGTGTTGCCGGATGTTTGATATGAAATATATCCCTGTATTTTTTTAATTCTGATTCAACGCCAGGCGCTTCTCCCCGCCTCGTCTCTGCACCCATGTTTGCCATTACAGCCAGTTCATCCACAACAACGGCAGTGTCCTCTACAAAGGTTGAGTCTGGATACTCCCTGTTCATTGACATCTCTATTACCTTCAGACTTTCCTCTCTCAACATATCACAGTATCTTTCATGCTGTTCAACAGTAAGGTTAACGTCAATTGGGTTTCTATTGATAAAACTCAGCTCACATTTGTTTATTTCTGGGGATATTTCATGTGTCAGCGCAATAAGCATAATCAAAAGCTCCTTGAATTTTAAGAGTCAACCACTAACCATAGATTTGGATACTAAAAAGATCCGTTTTTGATCTCACCACAGAGTCACAGAGATCACAGAGAATTTGTTCATTTGATTTTCCGGGAGACTACCGGAAAATCAATGGCATACTTTTCTCCAATCGCCGCTTCCCGATTGGAGAAAAATTGTAATCGCTCTGTGCCATCAGTGCTTGCCCCGTAGCTCCGGCAGATGGTACTGAGGTCTCGAGCAAATCTGCCAGAGGCAGGTAAAGCGGGCGGTGAAAAATATTCTCTCATCTGAAGGGTTATCTATCACTGATTTCTAAGGTATACAAAGAATTCCTTATTTCCCTTCGCCCCTTTTATAGGGGATTCCTTTTTTCCTGAAACAATTAAACCTGTTTCATTAAAATATTTAATCAAATCATCAACAATCTTTATCTGGAGGCCCTCATCTCGAATAATACCGCCCTTCCCTACCATACCCTTGCCTGCCTCAAACTGGGGTTTTATAAGGGCAATTATAAAACTCTCATTCTTGAGAAGCCTTAGGGTTGCAGGGACGACTATGCGGAGTGATATAAAAGAGACATCAATGACCGTCCCGTCAATTGTCTCCTTCAAAGATTCTTTTTCGAGATATCTTATGTTTGTCCTCTCTATCAAAGATACCCTCGGGTCATTCCTTAATGACCAGGCCATCTGCCCGTATCCTACATCAACGGCAATGACCCTTTTTGCGCCGCGTTCAAGAAGGCAATTGGTGAATCCTCCGGTAGACGCCCCTACGTCTAAGATGGTCAATCCATTAACATTTATACCAAAACCCTTCAATGCGGCATCTAATTTTATACCTCCCCTGCTCACATATGGATTATCCGTGCCCGCAATATTTATAGATGCCAATGGGTCCACAAGTTGACCTGGCTTATCCGCCCTCTCTCCATTAACCCTTACCAGGCCTGCCATTATAATGCCTTGCGCCTTTTGTCTGCTTTTAATTAACCCCTTTTCGGTCAACAATAAGTCAAGCCTCTTTTTATTCATCTCACCCAAATTTCTATTTTCCAATTTCCCCGCTTGCGGGATCTCCGATAAGTTTCAAGCCGTTAACGGCTACAAAATATCATCTTACATACATACCTTCCTCACCTGGACCATATCTGTTTCACCGGAGAATATTTTTCTTATCCCGTCTTGCATCAAAGTTGTCATTCCATCAATTACAGCTTGTTTTTTGATATCCTCTATATTTGTTCTTTTTTGAATCAGGGACTTCATTTTAGGTCCACCAATCAGGAGTTCAAGTAAGGCGGTTCTCCCCTTATATCCCGTATTTTGACATGTTGCACACCCGTTTGGCCTGCAAAGGGTAAGGTCATCGCTGTAGGGTATATTCAAGGAATCAAAATCACCGTTGTATTCTCTAACGAGTGAGTCATATTCATCTTTTGTGGGATGATAGGGTTCCTTACAATTTTGGCAAAGAACTCTAACCAATCTCTGAGCAAGGATACCCAAAAGTGCATCGGCAAAATTAAAAGGGTCCATACCCATGTCTAATAAGCGGATAATTGTTTCCGCCGCATTGTTTGTATGCAGTGTTGAAAAGACCAGGTGACCTGTGAGGGATGCTTCTATTCCGGTAGAAACTGTTTCCCTGTCTCTCATTTCACCAACCATAATTACGTCTGGGTCTGCCCTCAAAAAAGACCTCATTGCCTCAGCAAAAGTAAAACCTATTTTCGGTTGAACCTGAACCTGGCGAAGGCCTTCTTGCGTAATCTCAACCGGGTCTTCTGCTGTCCATATTTTTGTCTCTGCCTTGTTAATAAAATGCAAAGCTGAATGCAAGGTAGTAGTCTTGCCGCTTCCCGTTGGTCCGACTACAAGGATAATTCCATAAGGTTTTTTCAGCAGGTTTATAAATTCATTATAATTCCTTTTACTCATACCCATTTTATCGAGGGAAATTGGCCCACCTGTTGCCA